>DOJM01000034.1:0-9259 GCA_003529225.1 Paenibacillus sp. | reverse complement strand
AATATCCCCATGTACGGTATTCTAATCGCTTTTCAAGATTATAAGTTAGGTAATAGCTTTATTAGCAGTGATTGGGTTGGATTAAAGCATTTTATTTACTTCTTTAATGCTCCTGAATTTGAAGTGGTTATGAAAAATACAATCATAATCAGCTTACTGAAGTTCTGTTTTGGATTTCCTGCACCGATTATTTTGGCGTTAATGCTGAACGAAGTTCGTAAGATGTTCTTTAAACGGGTTATTCAGACCGTTACATACTTGCCTCACTTTTTATCTTGGGTGGTTATCGGCTCGATGGTTACTTCGATGCTATCCGTAGATAATGGCAGTATAAATATGCTGCTTGAGAAATTGAGGTTTATTGATGAACCGATTAACTTCCTTTCTATGACCGAATATTTCTGGGGCATTTTAGTTACAACCAATGTATGGAAGGAAATTGGATTTGCATCGATCGTCTACTTAGCTGCCATTGCTGGTATTGATCCGCACTTATACGAAGCTGCTTCGATGGATGGTGCGAGTCGCTTTAAACAGATATATTTGATTACGTTGCCTTCCATTATGCCAGTTGTGATCATCTTTATGATTCTGGCAATCGGTAATCTGGTGAATGCAGGATTTGAAGATATTTTGATCCTTGCTTCCAATCCGGCTCTACGAGAGGTATCAGATTCAGTTGATGTATATGTTGTACGTGTCGGTATAGATAACTTCAGGTACTCCTATGCGACTGCTATCGGATTGTTCAAGGCCGTTATCAGTGTGACATTACTTACCTTTGCAAATTTCATTGCCAGAAAAGCAGGAAACAGCTTGTGGTAATGAATTACACAATATAGGGGGACTGAATTATGAAACGTACTAACATAGGAGACCGATTATTTATTGGATTCATATATGTATTCTTAACCTTACTGGCATTCTCCGCGTTTTATCCATTTTGGAATTCACTTGTGATTTCTTTTAATGAGGGGATGGATACTTCCAAAGGCGGAATTACTTTCTGGGTCCGTGAGTTCACACTTGAGAATTATAAGATTGTATTTGAAGATTCTCGTTTAATGGGTGGATTCGTCATTGCTACATTACGAACGGTAATTGGCACAGTAACAGCAATATTGGCCACTTCGATATTTGCTTATGGAATGTCGAAGCGTGAACTGATGGGTCGCAAATACTATATGATTATGTGTATCATTACAATGTATTTCGGTGGGGGACTCATTCCGTCATATATGCTTATCAGAAGTTTAGGCCTCTTCAACTCATTTTGGGTGTTTATTATTCCTGCACTCGTCAGCGTATGGAATATGATCATATTCCGGACCTTCTTTCAAGGTCTTCCGCAAGGTTTAGAGGAGTCAGCAAAGATTGACGGCTGCGGATATTGGGGGACTTTTCTCCGCATCGTACTTCCGCTGTCCGGACCTGTTATCGCAACTTTATCTTTGTTCACAGCAGTTAATCACTGGAATGAGTGGTTCGTAGCGAGCATTTACATTACGAAAGAGGAGCTAATGCCGATTCAGACCATCTTGAGACAGATATTGTTCTCTAATATTGCTTCAGAACAGCTGTCTAATGTAGATGCAAGTTCCATTGCTCATAATAACTCAGCCAAGAAAATAACGTCGAAGTCATTAACGATGGCTACGGTCATGGTTGCAACCATTCCGATTGTATGTGTGTANNAGATTACAAATTGAAAGGGGAAAATACATTGAAGACTAAGAGAAAGATGCTTCTCGGTACGTTGTCTACCTTGCTATTGTCAACTGTGGTGGCGGGTTGTAGTGGCAACAATTCAAGCGCTCCAACTGCAACTGCTGAACCAGCGAAAGAAGGAGGAACAGCGGTCAACACTGCAACTGAAGCTCCAGCGGCTGATTTATATGAGTTGGGTAAAGAACCACTTGAGGTATCATTCTACGGAAACTATGGCTGGTATCAAATGCCGAAATGGGGCAAAGATGCTGCTTCCAAATGGATTTTGGATAATCTGAAAATCAATGTCACTGGAATTAGCTCGGGTGGTAATAACGCTCAAAAGCTGCAAACGATGATCGTTGGTAACGAGCTTCCAGATATTGTTTGGACTGAGAAAGGTGCTGACGTAGAGCGTCTTCGTCAAGCTGATATGCTAGTTCCTTTGGATGAATACATTGATAAATATCCAAATTTTAAAAAGTCCTTAACAGCTGGACATTTGGAATTGCTTCGTTCTCCTGATGGAAAAATCTATCAGCTGCCGAATTATTATACAACGCAACCGAATGGTAATGCCGGTTATGCGATCAATAAGAAGATATACAAAGAACTCGGTTCTCCGAAGCTAGAGACTACGGATGATTTGTATGCTTACTTAAATGCTGTTAAAGCGAAGTTCCCTGACGTGATTCCGTTTGAGACTGGCTTAGCGAAAGATGGTAACGGTATTGATCAGTTGTTCTCCTCTTTTAAAGAGAATAACCTTTCATATACTAGAATATACGCTGTTCCTGATGGCGACAAAATGGCTTCGATTTACAAAGATGAAGGGTTCCGTGAGTCTGTTGTCNNGAAGCTAATGACGCAAGATGCGAATACCCAAACGGAAGACCAGATTAGAGAGAAAGCGATGAATGGCAAGTTCGCTGTCATTGCGACATTCGATCCGATGAAGTTGCTCGCTACTGCTGATGAAGAGATGAAGAAGAAAAATCCGGATGAAGGTTATATGTTTATTAAACCAATTTACAAACCGGGCTTGGATCAAAGTAAGATTACTC
Source organism: Paenibacillus sp. (assembly GCA_003529225.1). Taxonomy (GTDB): domain Bacteria; phylum Bacillota; class Bacilli; order Paenibacillales; family Paenibacillaceae; genus Paenibacillus_AQ; species Paenibacillus_AQ pseudetheri. The sequence goes on along the minus strand of DOJM01000034.1, from coordinate 6,488 downwards.
CGGGAACTTACAATCAGTTAGGTTGGAACGTTGCAACAATCACTAAAAACGCTAAAAATCCAGAAGCTGTATTCGCTATGCTTGATTGGATGACAGGTGCAGAAGGTTCTATGGTNNTGGATTTGAAGCAGATGGAGTTACTCCTAAATTTAATAAAGAAAAATATTTAAATGAGCCAGAAGCACTGTCTGAAATTAGCGGCAAGGCTGGTGACTTGGTTTGGGTAGGTAACACGGTGTTCTTGGATAATACGAAGAAAATGATGCTGCAAACCCTTCCAGCTGATAAGATCGACTTTAGTAACCGTTGGCAGATGGAAGTAACTTGGGCTTCACAAGGCGACTTTACGGAGTTCCTAAATTGGGATCCGGCTCCAGACAGTGAAGAAGGTATTATCAGACAAAGTGTTAGAGATATCTGGTTAACTGCTAGAGCGAAATCAATGTATGCGAAGACCGATGCAGAAGCATTAGCCATTCTTGACAAAGCACATGATGATTCCATGAAGGTTGGTTATGAGAAATTCCTTGATTATGTTACAAAAGTATGGACAGAAAACAAGAAAGCTTNNGCAAGCCTTCGTTTTTATGTTGTATTCTGATGACTCATTGTTTATAGGCTGTTAGACAAATTTATGAATGGTATACTGGGAAAGAGTAATGATAGAATTTACAGGGATAGATTTAATGCATTTCAAAGGGGGACTTGTTGATGTACAACGTATTATTAGTAGACGATGAGATGCTGGATCTAGAAGGTATGAGACAATTCATTCCTTGGAATGAGCTTGGTATGGAAGTTGTGGAGGCAGCAAATAACGCGTTTACCGCGTGCGATATTTTAGATCAGCATGTTATTGATATTATCGTAAGTGATGTGAATATGCCGAATATGTCGGGTCTTGAGCTGGCTCGAATTGCCATAGAGAAAAAAAAGGATATACGCGTGATCTTTGTAAGCGGTTACCAAGATTTTAGTTATGTTAAGCAAGCATTGTCACTAAAGGCGTATAGCTACGTCCTTAAGCCAATGGATGATAGTGAACTTATTGCTGCACTTCAGAAAGTAAGGCAGGATTTAGACGATGAACGTAAACGCCGTGATGTTGAAGAAGCCTATCAGCATATGATTCCAATGGCCAAAAATGATTTGTTGATACGCTTATTCGAAGGGGAATGGGAAGGGGAAGAGGGTAGCCAGGCCGGAATGTTGTCGCTTGTGAAGTCATACGGTTTGGATAAGCTGAATTGGCCTGTTCGTGTAGCTGTCTTGGAGCTTGACTACTTCAACTGGCTTCAAGGACAGGATAATCTATCTAAACATCAAATGGCTAAGGAATTCCTTTATGAAGTGAATAGAATAGGTCAGAAGCACGGAATGCCACATTGCTACAAGGTATCGTCCTATCGGATTGCATTATTGATTAACGAGCAGGAAATGGAAACCTTCACTGAGGATATTTACGCCTCGATTCGTACGAAGTTTCCAGTAACAATGACTGTAGGTGTAGGTAAACCAACATTTTCTATGGAACAGATTCATATCTCCTATCGACAAGCTATGGAAGCTGTGGACGGAAAAATGTTTATTGGCAAAGGCAATCTTATAATGTATGAAACCGTTAGCAGTGAACCAGGGATGATCGATGCTCGTATGTTAGATACCCGTATGGATACGCTGTTTAAAGCGGTGAAAGAGTATGAGTTAGTTCTTATTTATGATGAGATCGACAAGTTATTCCGCTCTGTAAGTAGTTTAAGATCCAAATTCACTATTCATAATCTGGCAATGTATATCATTTGGAAGCTGGATCAGCAGTTAAAGGATGTTAGTGAGGATTTATTTGAAATTTTAGGTATGGAGATACATAGTTTAGATGTTTTACACCAGTTCGATACGATCAGTGATATTCGCTCGTGGCTCGTACTCAAAACGTTTGAGATCTCCGAGTACCTGCGTAGTAAATCAGATTCAGTGAACCATAAATTGATTAGAGAAATCATCCAAACGATGCAGGACAGAATGAGCGATAACTTTACGCTTAAAGATATTGCGCAGCAGTTCTCTTTTTCCCCTAACTATTTGGGCTATCTATTCAAAGAGGAAACTGGAAAAACGTTCAGTGAAGTACTTACACAGCTTCGAATGGATCAAGCAGGCAAGCTTTTAAAAGATCCCACATGCAAAATCTATGAAATCGCTAGCAAGGTAGGCTATCGGTATCTCCCTTATTTCAGCAGACAGTTCAAAGAGGCTTATGGTATGACACCTATGGAGTATCGTAAGCGCGACAAGTGATGGGGGATGAATTTCTATGAAAAAGCAAAGAAGACATAAGTATGTGCCAATTGGGTATAAATTAATGCTGACGTATATGTTTTTTATTATTATCCCTGTATCCCTGATCGGCTTCGTCTCTCATTCCATGTACAATAAATCATTACGCGAGCATATCGATACGAATATAAAAGGGACGTTATTGCAGATTCGCGATAATATTGATTATAAAATGAACGAAGTTACTCGAATATCGACACAACTATATAGTGATTTTGATTTCTACCGGAATCTTCGTAGTTATGAAGAGGGCTGGGAAAATTACGATCGGATGTCTAAGAAGGTACTTCCGAAGTTAGATGTAGCTATCCAATCTACAGGTATGAAGATTGGAATGTCGCTATTCTTAAAGAATGAATCGATCCCTGAAATCTATTCAAATTCACTTGAGGGCTATCTGGATAATAGCAGCTTTTATCATCTATACCATATGAAACGAATTGAAGGGAAGTCATGGTATTATGATTTTCCAACTGAAAAATACGCTGAAACTATGAAATGGTGGCAGATTGAGAGCGATGTTGAGAATAATCGTATCTCGTTGCTCCGTAGATTAATTGATACATACGAACCTCTTAAGCCAAAGGAGATTGGGTTTCTAAGGATTAATGTAGGAATTCCAGATCTGTTTGACAGTGTCAATTATACGAAGATAGGAAAGGGAAGTAATCTAATTATTAAGAACGAGTTTGGAAAAACGATGTATCAATCGGGTGAATTACCGAAGAACTATACCGATGAAACCGAACTTAATAAGGATTACCTGACGATTAGAGAAACAGTTATGGTTGCAAACCAAGCATGGCAATTAATTGCGCTTGTTCCGACTGCAATTCTTGAAAAAGATGCAATGAAGGTACGCCTCTTTATTATTTTAATGTGTCTCATATGTTGTGTGGTTTTTAGCTTTGTCGGCATATTTATCTCACGATTTTTTTCCATTCGGATTAATAAATTCGTATATGTGCTTAATGCTTATCGGGAAGGGGATCTTCACAAGCGTATTTCCTATCGCGGCAAGGATGAATTCTCTCAGATTGCAACCGCGCTGAATGATATGGGTGAGAATATTGATATGTTGATTAAAGAGGTATATCTGACTCAGCTCCAGAAGAAGGAAGCGGAGCTTGAAATCCTACAATCGCAAATCAACCCACATTTCCTGTACAATACTTTGTCGTCTATTATTCAATTAGCCAAGTTTGGTCAAAATGAGAAGCTGCAGAAGATGGTACTGGAACTAGCGAAGTTTTATCGTTTAACGCTGAATGAAGGCCGTACGATGATTCCGGTTCCAACTGAAATTGAGCAAGCAAACGCCTATTTAGAAATTCAGAAAATTAAATACGGTGACCGCTTGGAGGTTATGTTTGATTTTGATACAGAGCTATGGCCTTATGAGACCATTAAACTGATTCTACAACCCTTTATCGAGAACGTGCTGAAGCATGCTTGGTGCGGCGATCACATTCATTTACGGATTGTAGGGCGTAAGGAAGGCGATAATATTCTCTTCCGTATTATTGACGATGGTATTGGCATCAGACAGGAGCGTATTGATCAAATTTTCGATTCGAAGGGACATACAAATACAGGTTATGGCGTCCGTAATGTAGATCAACGGATTAAACTGCACTATGGGCCTGAATATGGCGTAAGTATTTTTAGTCGTGTGGGAATTGGAACATCGGTTCAGATCCTGATTCCTGCCAAAAAAAGAAAGTAAGCGGTATTGCAGTTATGATGTAGAGAAGGGGTCTTTAAGCTAGTTACCGCTAGCTTAAAGACCCCTTTGATGGTTCAAGTGATCGTTAGAAACCTTTGTATTGAGGTTCTTCTGACTCTAATTCGGTTACCCGATTTTCAACCTGTGTAACGATTTGTTGCGTTTGCTCAGCTGCATTTGTGAATAAAGTTTTTGCACTTTCGTTTTGTGTTTCAAGTGCAAATTGCTCCAAGCTCGCTTGAGNNAGATAAACATGTTTTAACTTGTGAGGCTACTGTCATTAGGTTTCTCTCCTCTGTTTTAAGTTCTAGCATGACGTTTCCTATTGTCCTCAACCGTTCCTTTAGTTATGCAGGAAAAAAATACAAGCTTAACACGTTAACCGATTTCCATAAATAAGAAGTCTAATTCAGGATTGAATGGACCTTTTTTGACAAATAATGAGTGTTAATAAACAAGGGTTGATTCAAAAAAGGAGGAAAATTGAAATGCCGGAGTGGTTGGAGGTTGTAGTACGAACACTCTTTGCTGTGGTTGTGCTTTTCTTTTTAACTAAATTACTGGGGAAGAGACAAGTATCGCAGCTTTCGTTCTTCGAGTATATTACGGGGATAACCGTCGGCAGCATAGCCGCCTATATTTCTCTGGATACGGATAAGTATTGGCATTTAGGAATCATTGCACTGATTGTATGGGTCGCTTGCTCCTTAGGAATTGAATGGCTTCAGATGAAGAGTAAAAAAGCAAGAGACTTCATTGACTTTAAGTCCACCGTTCTTATAAAGGACGGGAAAATACTTGAAGATCATATGAAAAAGGAACGTTTAACAACTGATGAATTATTGGAAGAACTACGTAAAAAGGATGTATTTANNAATTTGCGATTATGGAGTCTGATGGGGCGATTAATGTTCTGCTTAAGAAGGAGTATCTCCCTCTATCTGCAAAAGACCTGGGTGTGAAGGTTGCCCCTCAGAAAGAGTCACAAGCCGTCATCATGGATGGGAAAGTATTAGATAAACCGTTAGATACCTTAAATCTAACTCGCAGCTGGCTTGATGGCGCGCTAGAGAAAATGGGGCTAACCGTCGAGAATGTATTTCTCGCTCAAGTTGATTCTTACGGTGAGCTGACGGTCGATTTGTATGCCGACAACTTTAAAGTTCCACAGCCACAAGATAAACCACAATTATATGCTTTGCTCAAAAAATGTGAAGCGGATCTGGAAATGTTTAGTTTGTCGACAGAAAATGAAAAAGCTAAAAAAATGTATGAACAATGCTCAGAGCAATTGCAAGCATCTTTGAAAGTGCTAAAGCCATTAATCCAAAGTTGATGGGGGCTAACAAATCTCATACCCAAAAACAAGAAAGAACCGGTTTTTCATATCGGTTCTTTTTCTCGTATATGGCTAAATGGAGTAGGGAGTATAAACCTCGTAAACAATTGGCAAACTAAGCCAGATTCGCAAGTCACAGCACAGGAGGTATAAAGCCTATGTCAGGAATTATAAAAACCATTAAAGATCAACTGGAGGGATGCAGTGATGGTGTATCAGTCCATTTCTGTTCATGGGCATACCTGTCTTTTGATCTATATACCTTCCATCATCGATTCTAAGACACTCCATGAAAGTATTGCTTTGCCACTAAAAAAAGAAGCAGAAGGAAAGCTGGAATGGCCGAATTTTTTAGAACGGTTAGATCAAGGAATTGTTTTTCCTCTTCAATATCTCAAGGCATATGACTTACAGAAGATTGTAGATATGATCGTTGCTGGAAAAGTAGTGCTTTGTATAGAGGATCTTCCTTATGTTTATTATTTTGAAATTACCCAATATCAAAAAAGATCAGTGACCGAATCACAAAACGAACTTGTAGTGATTGGTCCCCAAGAGGCTTTCATTGAAGATATTGAAACGAATCTCTCTTTGATTCGACATAAAATTAAACATCCGGATCTAAAAACCATTCATTATTCAATTGGCAAATATACAAAAACGGATGTGTATGTGGTCTACATTGAAGGACTATACAAAAAAGAAGTTCTTGAAGAGATAAAGCAGAAACTAAATGAAATAGATATTGACGGGATACTAGGGATTAGTTACCTGTCGGAACATTTGAGAAAGGGGAACTTCACCCCTTTTCCGATATTTCAATATACAGAACGCCCTGACTCTGTAGCGGCTTCGTTGATGGAAGGTCGGGCCGGAATTTTACAAGACGGAACACCAACTGCGATGCGATGATTGCACCGACATCCCTTTTTACAATGCTTCAATCCTCTGAGGATTATTACCAAAGCTTTTATGCGGCAAGCTGGATTCGTATTGTTCGATTTATGTTCTCAATCATATCCATGATTCTTCCATCACTTTATGTAGCGATTACAACCTTTCATCCTCAAATCATTCCACCGAATC
>DOJM01000033.1:4619-4884 GCA_003529225.1 Paenibacillus sp. | reverse complement strand
TCGAATAATAACTGTTCTACCTCGATTTAGTGAGGTTGCAGAAGAACAACTTGAGTATGTCATTCGCCTCATGCAAGGACCATCAAACCCAATAGAAGAGGTGTAGCTAACGATGAGTCAAGAACGATTACAAGATATTATGAGGCTTCCAGCAGAAAGATTGTATGAGCATGAGTTGGAAGCGCTTCGTAAAGCGGACACTGGTAAGATTCCAGCAGGATGGCAGATGTCGCCCCAATCTGTACTGAAGTTTATCGTTGGCGGT
>DOJM01000033.1:1854-4461 GCA_003529225.1 Paenibacillus sp. | reverse complement strand
GGACTTGTCGTACAAGGTACTGCGGGTACGAGTGAAGAGCAGGTGCGCTATTCGTGGAACTACGCAATGCTGCTTGCACAAGGCCCTACGCCGGAAGCGCTAGTGAAGAGCCCCATTATGCGAGCGATGGAGGATGGGGGCATTGCACGTTTTGAGGAGATATCTCGTTGTGCATCTGAGGTACAGGATGCGTTGATATCCATCTTATCGGAGAAGACGATATCCGTTCCTGAGCTAGGTAAGGAGATGAGTGCGCGCAAAGGCTTCTCGATCATTGCAACAGCTAATACGAGAGACCGTGGTGTAAATGACATGTCAACTGCCTTAAAGAGACGGTTTAATATTATCGTCCTTCCAGCCCCTGCGGATTTGTATACTGAAGTTGAGATTGTGAAGAAACGAGTTCGTGAAATTGCCTCTTCCTACGATTTGCAAGCGGCGCTCCCTGCAGACGAAGCTTTACATAAGGTCGTGACCATCTTCCGTGAGTTGCGTAGCGGGATGACATTGGATAAGAAGGAGAAGGTGAAGTCTCCGGCAGGCGTGATTTCCACAGCTGAAGCGATCTCGCTCTTAACGAATAGTATGGCGCTGGCCGCAAGCTTCGGTAATGGAGAACTGACGGACGAAGATCTGGCCGCAGGGCTGCAAGGTGCCATTGTGAAAGATGATGATAAGGATCAACTTGTCTGGAGAGAGTATCTCGACAATATTATGAAGAAACGTGGCGCAGATTGGCGGGGGTTATATACGGCTTGTAAGGAGATGAACTAGTGGAGAGCGAAACTACTGGAGCTGGCGTGCATATTTTTGGGGTGCGGCATTTGTCTCCTGGTGGTGCGCAGCATCTATTGAGCTTCCTTCATGAAATAGAGCCCACAGCTGTGTTAATTGAGGGTCCATCGGATGCTACACCTGAGATTAGCCATGTCATCAACATGACAACCAAACCTCCTATTGCCATTCTAGCTTTTACGGAGGAAGTTCCTGTGCGTACAGCCCTATGGCCGCTTGCGCTATATTCCCCCGAATATCAAGCAATGAGATGGGCGGAGCAGCAAGGAGCTTATACTGCATTTATAGATTTACCTTCATCAGTGGTCATCGCGTTACAGGATATACGAACCAAAAGTAGAGATTCTGTTGAACAGAGCGAGGAATCTGAAGTTAACAATACAGATGAGAAGGCTCCTGAAGAAGCATCTCTATATGATAGAGTAGCTGAGCTGGCTGGTGAGCTTGATTATGATATGTATTGGGAGCGCAATTTCGAACACAACACTAACAAGGGTGCTTATCAGGAAGCAATTATTTCTTTCTCATCCCAAATGCGTCAGATTTCTGAAGAAAATGAGAGACATAACAACGTAATAGAATATGCACACAATACGATACGTGAAGCTTATATGCGTCGTCAGATTCAGGATACAATCGCTGCCGGCCATCAACCAAATAAGATCGTTGTTGTATGTGGAGCATACCATGCAGCGGCGCTTGCTGATCTGGCATCTGGTATTTCGGATGAGGAAATAGATGCTCTTCCTTCTCTAAATTCGAAGCTAACACTTATGCCCTACACGTACTATAAGTTATCTTCTTTGTCTGGCTATGGAGCAGGTAACCTCGCTCCTCATTATTATCAAATGATGTGGGAACGTATGATGAATGGCTCACTTGAAGACTTGCCGAATCATTATCTGTCTACCGTAGCCAGATACTTGCGTAATACAGGGACACACCGTTCCACAGCAGAAATTATCGAAGCCGTTCGCTTAGCCGAATCATTAGCTGCCCTTCACGGTGGAAGTGCTCCGACGTTAAGAGATCTAAGAGATGCTGCGCTGACCTTACTGGGGCGTGGAGAGCTTAGTGTGATCGCTGAGGCGATTGCTCGTACAGATATCGGTACTGCTATTGGTGAGCTGGCAGAGGGCATCAGTCAGACGCCGATTCAAGATGATCTGAATCGGCAATTAAAGCGCTTGAAGCTTGAGAAATATAAGACCCCAGTAGCAAATGATCTTGAACTAGATCTCCGAGAGAATCGAAGAGTGTCTTCTGAGGAAGCAGCTTATTTAGACTTAAATCGTTCTTTCTTTTTTCATAGGCTCAGATTACTTGGGATCGATCTAGTGAACATAAGAGCAAGTGGTCAGACTAGCGCAACGTGGGCAGAGCATTGGGTAATGAAGTGGTCTCCTGAAGTTGAGATTCAGGTCGTTGAATCTACGCTACTTGGGGAAACAATTGAGATTGCTTCAGCTTATGTATTGCAACAAAAATTAGATGGCAGCAGTACCATTTCGGAAGCGTCAGCACTTATTCGAACGGCTTATGAGTGTGGAATGATACACCAGATGGAAGCAGGACGGCAGACGCTTCAGCGTCTAGCTGTTGATACTCGAGATGTGGTGCAGATTGCTGCTTCCATTCATGAGTTATCCCTTCTGATTCAGTATGGCGATGTTCGACGGATCGATACCAAGCCGCTCATTCCTTTGCTTGAACAACTGTTCAGACGAGCCTGTCTGTTCTTGCTGGATGCGAGCCAATGTAACGATGAGGCTTCAGGTGAGATGCTTAAAGCTATGAACATACTGAATCTGG
>DOJM01000033.1:0-1793 GCA_003529225.1 Paenibacillus sp. | reverse complement strand
CTTTGAACCAAGAGAAAAGACGATGATTGCCGAACTGTTAGGTGAATTGTGGGGTGTGAACACCGAGCAGGCTGCTGAGATTCTGACGGGTGAGCTGAAGGAGGCCGAAGCGAAGATGATTGAGGATTTGAATGAATTTGACTTTGGAGATATATGACGATGAGTACATCAGTGGATTCAAGTGTTGTAGCTCGGTGGCGCCTTATTCTTGGTCAGTCTGCAGAAGAGCAATTGACGGTTTCTAGCGGAAACACAAGTATTCACCTGTCTGAAGATGAACTCATCATGGACCAAGCACTGGCTGCTATCTATGATGAGACGAGCGATATCGTAAATAGTGGTGCTGCTAACTCTTCGGCTACGGGACAAAGAGGAGCGGGATCAGGTAAATCTGCACCCCGGTTGGCAAAATGGTTAGGAGATGTTCGAAATTTCTTCCCAGAGGATATCGTATCGGTTATTCAACATGATGCGATGGAACGGAAGGGCTGGAAGCAATTATTGTTTGAGCCGGAAGTTCTGGCAACAGTGAAGCCTGATATACAGCTAGTAGGTACACTACTTTCGCTAAAAGGGAAAATTCCTGAGAAGACAAAAGATACGGCTCGCCTGTTAGTGAAGGCGGTTGTGGATGATCTTGTAAAGCGTATGGAGGAAGATCTGCGTCGGGCGGTGACGGGTGCACTGAATCGCAGAGAGCATTCTCCATTACCGTCACTTAGTGGTATAGACTGGACACGGACGATAAAACGCAATCTGAAGCATTATGATGCAGAGCGACAACAGATTATCCCTGAAAGATTCTACTTTTATGATCGGGCAAGACGCAGTAAGGAATGGACAGTCATTGTGGATATCGATCAGAGTGGTTCGATGGCAGAATCGATTATTTGGGCTTCAGTAGTTGGTTCTATCTTTGCAAGCATCCCATCACTAAGTACCCGAGTAGTTGTATTTGATACAGAGGTTGTTGATCTGACAGAGCAATGTGCGAACGATCCTGTTGACATGTTATTCGGGATTCAGTTAGGTGGCGGTACAGATATACAAAAATCTGTTGCTTATTGCGAACAATTTATTGATCAACCGAAGAAGACATTATTTATCGTTATTTCAGATCTTTATGAAGGTGGAAACCAGGCAGGCTTAATCCGTCGGATGCGTCATCTGAAGGAATCTGGAGTTAGAACGATGTGCTTGCTGGCTTTATCTGATGAAGGCAAACCTTTCTATGATGAGCATGTGGCGAGATCTTTGACTCGCGATGGAACGCCCTGTTTTGCGTGTACACCTGCACTGCTGCCACAGTTAGTAGAAGGTGCACTAAAAGGACAGGATCTTGCTGAATTAGCAACGAAACTTGGAACGAAAGGATTATAACAAGAGTCCTCCTATTACAAGTTTCATAAAAAGTGTTATTCAGACAAGAACTGTGATTCATTACAGTTTTTGTGGCGTATATAAATATCATACCCCCCTTTATACAATATAATTTGGCCCTGTCGCTCGTCGGCAGGGTATTTTTTTTATGGAAGTCTATAGAAGAGCTATTATCCTGACCTATTAAAATTTTCTTTTAGAGTATGTTCTGCTCTCACGCTGTGGTAAAATAGACCTGATTTTTCATAAATATATGAAAGTTAAGTTTTTGCTTGATAAACCTAAATCAGTGCATATTGGGATTGACATCTATGATGGATGTAATGTTATAGAATGTGCTATAATTTTATATTAGGTTAAAACATCGATAAGCTACATTTTAGATAGAGGACGTGAAAACAGCATGACTAAGG
>DOJM01000032.1:6868-7087 GCA_003529225.1 Paenibacillus sp. | reverse complement strand
ATTAAACCGGATGTTTCCACCATCTGTGTAGGTATGGCAGCTTCTATGGGAGCTTTCCTACTTAACGCTGGCGCTAAAGGCAAACGCTTCGCGCTGCCTAACAGTGAGATCATGATTCACCAACCTCTGGGTGGTGCTCAAGGTCAAGCAACGGATATTGAAATCCGTGCCCGCCGTATCCTGAAATTGCGTGATAAGTTGAATCGTATTCTTGCAGAT
>DOJM01000032.1:4872-6787 GCA_003529225.1 Paenibacillus sp. | reverse complement strand
ACTTACGGTATCGTTGATAAAGTCATCGAGAAAACACTGCCTAGCGGTGTGTAAGCTATAAAATAAAACAACACAAAGAGGCTGTGCCCTATCCACTTGATGGTTAGCGCACAGCCTCTTTACTTTTCAGACCACTGCTTCATACCAATTTCAATTAATTCAAACCGCCATACCCAAGCGCATCGAGTTTCTCAGCAATCACACGGTAGCCTCGGCCATTCGGATGTAAGCGGTCAATCGATAAAAGTCCTCTCTCATTTCCTGCAAACTCATTATAAATAGAAGCAAACCCACATACTCGGCTACTGTACTGTGAGGCATAGCGGTTAAACTGCCGCACCCACTCTGTAGCACCCACTACCTGAGGATAAGGGTTATACAGTCCCACAATCCGAATGATAAAAGGTCTACGCGTTCCCGTCTTCAATTGGAAGAGGATACTCATAATTGCAGCAAAATTTTGTTTGCATTCTTGCAATGATCTTCGCAGCTCTTTAGATAAATTTTCAGGTTGTCTAGCTGCAGCCTTCGCAGCATGGATTAAGTCGTTGCCACCGATGGATAGAGTGATGATGTCGGCTGCTCGAATGGCTTCCCGAGTCATTGAACTCCCCCGTAGCCGCTGTTCCAGTTCGGAAGTAGTCAATCCATTCACGCCCAAATTCGTAGAGGCTACATTAGAACGCAGTCTCCCTTCCGCCATTCTACGGTACACTGGTACGAAACCGTTACCTGGCAGAGCGCCAAATCCAGTCGTCAAGGAATCGCCAATTGCAGTGTATTGATAGCTCATAGCTCTCCCCCGTTCATAAACTAGTTACTCCATTTAGCATATGAATCCGAGGTGATTCTGGTAAGGGGGAGATGTCCAGTGCTGACACCAGCGGTTACGACTTCTCTATTTATTTTACAGCAGCAAATGGGCTACCGCCTTCCGGCAACAGTTCTTTGAAAGTAAAGGGATATTCCGGGAAACCCGCAGCATAAGCTGTGTATTCATACAATTGGAAGAACAGAACGACCTGATCATCCTTCAGATAAAAATACTTTTCCGTATTCAACCCGTTGAATCCTCCCAAATAACTTTCCTNNTTTTTGTAGTTTAGGTTAGCTCCAAACAGATCACCCAGCAATAAACGTTTACCATCCTTAAGCGAAAAGGTAAAAGCCTCCCGGTTGGTCATACCATGAGCGCCGCCCGTATCGCTATACTGAGACATCACTAAACTGATCACACCATCCTGATTGTAGGTCACCACATAATCTATATCATAGGTATACTTAGGCTCTGACCCGGATCGATTCGAGATATCCTTCTCTGCGCCTGCAGCGAATTTCATGGCACTTTCTTTCAAAATATCATTCATGGCCTGCTGTGCATTGGAATTGTTTAATCCACTAAACTTCGGATAATCAAGCTGGATCAAAGCCTCTTTTCGATCCTTAGCATAGGTCTCCGTGGTTACCGTCCGCGTTCTGCGGTCTGTTCACCATGTTCAACTTACTGGAGCCCCTACTCCAATCCACTTTATAGCCCAGATAATCATTTAAGAGACCTGATGGAACATAGAGCCGGTTGTTTATTAATTTTCCTTCATACTCTCGAATGTAATAGTTATTCACCCAAATCGAAGTGCCATAGCTAGATAACATCAACTTGGCCTTAGGCGTTCCCTTTCCTATTGTGTATGCATTTTCTTTTTTATCATAAGTAAGAGGTAATCGCAGCACATCCCGCATAAAGGTAATCGGAATCCAGGCCTTCCCTTCCTGCAAAATACCTACCTCCTGCGAAATCACCCCGTTCGCTTTTAAAACTATACTTGAAACAATAGCCTTACTCTTCGTCTGATCAGACGCTGCATAACCAATCTCACCAGATAACATTCCTCCACCAAGCAATAACCCCGCTGAC
>DOJM01000032.1:4454-4761 GCA_003529225.1 Paenibacillus sp. | reverse complement strand
ATTTATTAAACCTAATCTTAGAGAATTTACACAAAAAAGAGGCGCCCCCCACTATTACTAGCGGAAGATCACCTCTCCTCTCTGCAATCATCTTGTTCTGCTACTATTTCAATTCATACATTACGCTCAGCTGTGTTGTAACTTTAACTACTCCCGGTTGAACGGATGTGCTTGCACCAGCATCTGCTGCAGCCATATCCATTTTCAGATTCTGTTCAAAATAAACCGGAGTGACATTGCCATCATTTTGGCTGACCGTGATTACTTGACCCAAGCTACGTTTAGCTGCCTTAGCAATAGCCCCTGC
>DOJM01000032.1:0-4387 GCA_003529225.1 Paenibacillus sp. | reverse complement strand
TGATTCGCGTTGTATCCTTTCACTTGCTGTCCTTCTTTTTCGCTATAACTATAGTTGGGTTGCACATAGAATTGGGTACTTTGAATATCCTTATCAGCGATTTTCCAAGTCCCTTTCAGTAGTGTAGTGATCTTTTGGATTTTAGCAGCATTTGTTTTTTGCGCTTCTTGTGCAGTTGTAGCCGTAGTATCCACACCGATGGACAGGTATACAATATCCGGCTTGATGGACAATTCACCTTTACCTACTACACTAACGACATTTTTCTGCACTTCATCTGCGTAAGCCTTTGCAGGACCTTGGAAGACACCACTCATGCTAATCCCTCCAATTAACAAACTCCCTACGATCAACACTGAACCAATCTTCTTTACCAAACCTTTCATATTTGCCAGCCCCTTTCACCTTTTATGATTTGTTATTACCCTCTAGACGAGTCTTTTTGGTAAATGTTGCACATCTAAATCTATTTTTTAGTATAAAAAAAAGCCCCTAGGGGCTTTTTAGTCATGCGATAAAAAGTCAATTTAAAAGATTATTGGTTCTCAAGCTCTTCTTTGCTGACGAGACTCGTCAAAGCGTTTACAGCTTGATCCGCGTCTGCACCATCCGCGCTGATATAGATCTCCGTGCCGGAACNNCCATAATACTTTTGGCGTTTACTTTTTTATCGTCTTTTTCCACGAAAATCTCCGACGAAAACTTGTTAGCTTCTTGCACAAACAATGCTGCCGGTCGAGCGTGTAGCCCTGCCTTCAACCGAACAACTACCGGGTGCTTTGTCATGAAACGCTTACCCCCTAATTGAGTTCTCCCCAAAAATTTCACATTAATTTTATAGTATTATATCATTATAACGTAAACCACACTAGAAAAAAAGTGACTAGCCGCCTCGAACCTTGTCCGCCAGTTCATCAATCTTACGAAGTCGATGATTTACTCCGGACTTACTAACCGTGCCTTTCAGCATTTCACCAACCTCTTTAAGGTTGATATCTGGATGTGCCATTCGAATTTCTGCAACTTCTCGCAGTTTATCCGGCAAGCTCTCCAGCCCCACTTCTCGCTGCAGCAGTTTGATATTCTCAATCTGCCGCACCGCGGCACTTATCGTTTTATTGAGATTCGCAGTCTCGCAGTTTACGATCCGATTCACGGAATTACGCATATCACGCATAATTCTTACATCCTCAAATTTGAACAACGCTTGATGCGCCCCGATCAGACTTAAGAATTCGATTATCTTCTCGCCTTCTTTAATGTATAGAATGAACCCTTTTTTACGTTCAATGCAGCGTGCGTTTAGGTGAAATTCACCAGCCAGATCGACCAGCGCCTTACAATGCTCCTCATACATCGAGGAAATCTCTAAATGGTAAGAGGAACCCTCCGGATTATTAACCGATCCGCCGGCCAAAAAGGCACCACGCAAATAAGCACGCTTACAGCAGTTATTCCCAACAATCTCTTTATCAATACCGTCGGTAAAAATAAATCCTTCGGACACAATTCTGAGATCATTTAGGATCTCCTGTACGCGACTAGGGATTCTAACGATATAAACGTTATTTTTCTTCAAACGCATTTTCTTACGCACGAGTAGCTCAATATGGACCTGGTAATATTTCTTAAGCAAAGAATATACCCGCCTTGCAATCGCGGCGTTCTCCGTCGAAATGTCGAGAATCACCTTTTTGCTTGAAAGCTGCACAGATCCATTCATACGGATAAGCGCTGACATTTCCGCCTTCTCACAACAGGGCTCACTCTCCACCATCGTCAGCTCTTTTTTGGTAAGGGCCGCAAAAGACAAGGGTCTCACCTCTTTCTGAAATAAGTACGTCATTCATATATACAAGCATAAACGCCTTCGGCGTCCTTGTAAGGACGGTAGCGTTTAAGCGAGAAATATAAGACATAAAGTATAGGTGTAAGACTTATACTTTCTTATATTTTAAGAAAAAAAACGGTTGTCATCCTTAAAGGACGACAACCGTTTCTTTATGTGCTGAGGATTGATGTTTAGGCAGGCTGGAAGAGAACGCGATACTCCCCGTATCCTTCCTTCTCCAAATCCTCTTTTGGTACAAATCGTAGCGCCGCCGAATTTATACAGTAGCGTAAACCGTTCTCTCCGGGACCATCGTCGAAGACATGGCCTAGATGGGAATCCGCTACTTTGCTGCGCACTTCAGTGCGGACCATCAAATGACTGAGATCCGTCTTTTCCTTCACAGCATAGTCCCGGATGGGACGAGTAAAGCTTGGCCAGCCGCAACCGGAATCGTATTTATCCTGCGAGCTGAATAACGGTTCGCCAGATACGATGTCTACATAAATACCATCTCCATGGTGATCCCAAAAATCATTCCGGAAAGGAGATTCTGTTGCACTGTTCTGAGTAACTTCATATTGAAGAGGCGTTAACCGTTCTTTCAAACTTTGTTTGTCCTCTTTATGTGTCCAGTGGGTTTCGATAAAATCCTCTCGGCCAGAACCTTTACGATAACGTTTGTAGTGGCCTGGATTCTTATGATGGTAGCCCTGATGATATTCTTCGGCAGGATAGAAGGTTGCTGCCGGGAGGATCGGTGTTACAATCGGGCTAGAGAATCGGCCGCTTTCTTGCAAAGCTGCCTTTGAAGCCTCCGCTTGTTGCTTTTGCTCTTCCGAATGGGTGAAGATTGCTGTTCCGTAAGAAGTCCCGCGATCATGGAATTGTCCGCCTGCATCGGTAGGGTCAATTTGCTGCCAGAACAGCTCAAGTAACTTGCTATAAGGGAAAATATCTGGATTGAACGTAATTTGTACAGCTTCAACATGTCCTGTCGTTTCAGAACAAACCTCTTCATAGGTTGGGTTCACTGTATGTCCGCCGGTATAGCCAGAGACGACACTAATGATACCTGGCAATTCTTCGAACGGCGAGACCATGCACCAGAAGCATCCGCCTGCAAAGGTTGCTTTTTCCGTATTTATATGGTTAGTCTGATGTTCACTCATTGATATCCCTCCATTCACATAATGCAATTAAATAGATCACAATTTAATTATAAAGCAAATACTAACAGCCTGCCAGTTTGTAACCGATAAGTTCTTTCGCTATCGGCTATTCTTCGCTTCTTGAGAGCGCGGCCGCAAGCTCAATCCAGCGATAATTAGCACAACGGCATAGGAGATGATGGCAATAATCGCACTTACAGGGTCCTGTAACAGATGATCCCCGAGGAAAGCGTATAATGCTATCCCCGGTATTTTTCCTATGCCGGAAGCTGCAATATAGCTCCAAAAAGGCAGACCAGCGGCTCCAGCGTAAATGTTAACCGCTGTTTGGGGAATGATCGGCACGAGTCGTGCTAGGACAATCGAAGCGAAAGGTCGTCGCTCAATGCCTACTGTGAACTTTTCGAGTGCGGGAATAGAGGCTAAATAAGCTCTCGCTTGGCTTTGAAATAAGTACTTCACAACACCAAAAAGGATTGCGGCAGCCAAATTAGTANNAGCAAATCAAGGCTCCCACTGAACTTCCGTATGCATAACCGAAGAATCCGATGACAGCTTTATAAGGGACAACTGGAAACAGGGCCAGTAAAGTTGCAATCCCTATAGAACTGAAAAGATTATGATCCTCTTTCATCCAGCTTAGGATGTCATATCTGTAGATAAACGCAAGGATTGTACCCGAAACATAAAGAACAATCGAGAACCATTTCTTCATAGATAATATGCCCCTTCTTCCACTCATTCATCTCATCATACGGGATATGAAGTAAATATTGAAGCAAAGATCAATTGTCAGAGAATGAGAAGCAGGTATAATAGCATTTGTAGAGAACAAAGAGAAAAGAACGAGATATTGAAGTGTTAAGAGGAGGATGGATCAGTGATTGTACCTGAACGTAAAAGAGTCGCCATAATAGGAATCGGCAATATCGCCCGCAAAGTATATTTACCACTGCTCTCTCAGCATGATCATGCCGAGGTAGTTGGTGTTCTCAGTCATTCACCGACAACGGTGGAGCAGGCCGCTCATACCTACCGTTACCCTAAAGGGACGACGAATCTGGAAGAGCTGTTATCTTGGAATCTGGATGCAGTATTTGTACATAGCCCAACAACTACTCATTATGATATAGTANNAGGATGGCAGAGCTAGCACAAGATAAAGGGCTTTTGCTAGGAGTGGGCTTTAATCGCCGTTTTGCCCCTATGTATGTCACCGCCAAGCAATGGCTTGAGGAAGTCGGTGGAATTAGCCATTGTAGTGCGATTAAACATCGAACGAAGCTACAGACAAGCACCAGCCGCGAAACCGTGCATGATGATCTGATCCATATGCTTGATTTGCTGTTGTGGTTGTGTGGAGATCACTATGAACTGCTTCGTA
>DOJM01000221.1:5780-8022 GCA_003529225.1 Paenibacillus sp. | reverse complement strand
TTTCTTTGCTACGTAATCATAAGACCAAATCGCCACGTCAAGGTTAGAGAACATCTGTTGATACAAAGAAAATGAGTTTTCTAATTGAATTTGCGCCGTTTTTTGTTCAGTAATATCCAGCATAATTCCATCTATTCGGCTGACCTTGTTCTCTTTATTTAGGATAGGCGTGCCGATACTTTGAATCCACTTCAGTCCTTTAGCAGGTAGTAACATCCGATACTCAAGATTATTGATATGACCAGCTGTTAATCTTTCCATGTAGGCATCATATCGATCAAGATCCACTTCATACACAAGTTCCCGCAAAAAATCAGGACTGTGCGGTATAGTCTTACTTGTGCAACCAACCCATTCCTCTAAAATATTCGACATCGTCAGCAGATTTTCTTTCATATCCATAGACCATGTGATCACATTCTCGTCGCCGAGTGAATGCATATTGAGATCACCTCCACATAAAAAGCCCCCCCTTTTCGGGGCGGCTTTTTGTTCTAATTCGCTGTTTTACAAGCGTCATTACATGAATAACTTTATCCTACTGAGCAATCTGCTCACGGATACTCTGCAATATTTTCTTCTCCAGCCGGGATACCTGCACTTGAGAGATCCCTAGACGACTGGCAACCTCCGACTGCGTTTGATCACGATAGTAGCGAAGATACACAATGAGACGTTCACGTTCACTTAGGCCTCCGATAGCTTCATTTAATGCCAGCTTGTCGAACCAACGCTCCTGTGATTCGTCAGCGATTTGATCAATCAGCGTGATCGGATCTCCATCATTCTCGAACACCGTCTCATGGATAGAGGTCGGTGGCTTATTGGCTTCTTGAGCGAATACCACTTCTTCGGGTGTAACCCCTAGCGCTTCCGCAACTTCCCCAATCGTAGGTAGACGATCAAGCGTTTTAGACATTTCGTCCTTCATCTTACGAACTTTATTAGCCATTTCCTTAAGGGAACGACTGACCTTCAAGGTGCCATCGTCACGAAGGAAACGCTGGATCTCACCGATAATCATCGGCACCGCATAAGTGGAGAACTTAACCTCATAACTGAGGTCAAATTTATCAACGGACTTTAGTAATCCAATGCAACCGATCTGGAACAAATCGTCAGGCTCATACCCGCGGTTCATAAACCGCTGCACTACCGACCAGACCAGTCGGATATTACAGCTTACAAGCGTGTCGCGGGCAAGACTATCTCCGGCCTGACTGAGCGCGATAAGACGTTTGACCTCCGCATCGTCCAAATAGGTCGGCGGAGCTTTTTTTGACTCTGCATCCATGGCTCCAACCCCTAATTGTATAAAGCTTTTTTCGAGACGATGGTTTTCTTCATTGAGATAGAAGTACCGTGTCCCGGTTCACTAGTGACTTCAAATTCATCCATGAAATTCTCCATAATAGTAAAGCCCATGCCCGACCGCTCCAGCTCTGGCTTAGAGGTATACAGCGGCTGTTGCGCCAGCTCCAAATCCTCAATGCCCCGTCCTTGATCCTCAATAGTTAGATGTACCGTTTCGTTGTCCAGCGAAGCCGAAATGGTCACAATACCTTCCGGATCACTATCATACCCATGAATAACACAGTTGGTGACCGCTTCCGACACGACTGTCTTCAGATCATTCAGCTCGTCCATCGTAGGATCAAGCCGGGAAACGAACGCTGCTACGACTATACGCGCGAACGATTCGTTCTCCGAGCGTGCAGCGAACTGCACGTTCATGAAGTTACCAGCCTTACTATTTGTCATAACGCAACCTCCAAATCCGAGAGTGCAGTACTCTCGTCGTCATATAGGGGCATGATTTTGAACAGGCCTGACATTTCCAGCAGCCGCTTCACAGGTGCCGTTGCATCACACACAACCATTTTTCCACCTTTACTGTGGATCAGTTTATACCTTCCCAGAATCACGCCTAGGCCTGAACTGTCCATAAACTGCAGATGCTTAAGACTAAGAACCAAATGCGATACCTGACCACGCATAATCGCTTCATCCATATCCATTCTTACAAAATCGGCTGCGTGATGATCCAACTCCCCTGATAAACGGACAATCAACACACCCCTGTGATGCTCCATCTCCACATGAGAATTCATGCTTGCCACTCTCCTCTTCGTTGCTTTGAAAACTGACCTTGAAAGATAGTACCTATTCCCTTCAAGGACAAGGTTTTCTACGCGGCAAATCAGGAATCCTGCCTCACGACAAAACTAGAAGAAAACCCCTA
>DOJM01000221.1:0-5755 GCA_003529225.1 Paenibacillus sp. | reverse complement strand
CGCCGAACATCGACCCTGTTGTGCGCTTAAAGAGCTTCCACCAGCCTGCTTTCGGCACAGCTTCCCCTGCTTTTAGTTCATATTCCTTTATCACTTGGGTTCCTTGGTACACAACCAGCTTGCCCACAGATTGACCTTCAGCCACTGGAGCCTTCACGCTTTCCGGCAATACTAGTTCGTGGCGAATGCCTTCTTGAGCCACACCTTTTTTCAAAAGAACACTGTACGTCTCTTTAGCTGTTATCGGCAGCTCGGATTTTACGCCCTTTTCAATCTTTAGGGTGCCGATGGCATCCCCTTCTTTATGAATCGTGTGTACTTTATATTGCGAGAACAGGTAATCGAACATGCCGNNTGTTCGGCTCGCCTAGCACAACAGCGACAGCACGTAGGCCATCTCTTGCTGCTGTAGCGGACAGACAGAATTTTGCCTCAGCAGTGTAACCTGTCTTCAATCCGTCAGCACCAGTGTAGAAACGTACTAGCTTGTTCGTGTTCACCAACCAGAACGGTTTGGTTGAATCCTTACGTAAGTAATCCTGATAGGAACCGGTATATTTGATGATTTGGTCATGCTTCAAAAGTTCCCGGCTGATGACCGCAATATCGTAAGCTGAGGAATAGTGATTGGCGGCTGGAAGACCGTTGCAGTTGGCAAAATGGGTATCTTTTAGACCCAGCTCCTCTGCACGTTTATTCATCAGATCGACAAAAGCACTCTCCGAACCAGCTATTTTCTCTGCCATCGCCACAGATGCATCATTACCGGAGGCCATAGCGATGCCTTTCAGCATCTCGTCCACCGTCATTTCTTCACCAGGCTCCAGGAAAATTTGCGATCCGCCCATCGATGCGGCATATTCACTCGTGCGCACCTTGTCCGTCAGTTGCAGCCTTCCTTCATCCAGCGCTTCCACCGTAAGCAGCATCGTCATAATCTTCGTAATACTTGCGGGAGGCAGCTTATCATGGCTGTTCTTTTCATAAATAATAGTGCCGGTGCCTGCANNTAGGCGCAAGATCTACAGCGGCAGTATTACTGCCAGTATCTTTGCTTTTTTCCTCAGCATAAGCACCTGACACCGGCCCTAGAACCGACACAACGATACAGAGCACAAGCACAGCAAAACGCATTTTTCTCACAATGGTTCCCCTCCTGAACGTTAACCTTCATATCACAGGTACTGTGTTTCAGTTTCGTCAGAAAGGGTGAAAATTATTCCATTATTAAGCAAATAACCACAATTATTTATCACAAGAAGTAAAGATGTTATCAATTAAAAAAAGCCCAGCAGCAGTTGCAGAGCATTTTTATTATAGGGGAGAATAAATAATATTTCAAATTTAAAGTATTTCCATTTTTTTAGTCCTTATTTTAAGACTTTTAAAGGTAAATCGTAGGCTTTCACGAATGATATCTAAGAACCTATACTGTCTTACAGAGGAGTGAATATACAATGAACCCACTTAAAACTTATATTGAGACAGAAGCAAAACAGAACGATTTCTCAGGCGTAGTACTAGCAAAACAATATGATAAAGAAATCGTCAGCAGCTGTTACGGTTATGCCAATAAGTCGGATAAGCGCGAAAACAATAATCATACTCGGTTCGGGATCGCTTCCGGGTGTAAAATATTCACAGCAATTGCCGTCTGCCAACTGGTCGAAAGGGGATTGATTTCTTTCGAAAGCAGATTATCAGACTATCTAAAGAAGGTAGAGTTCCCTCTCTTTAGTCCTGAGATCACCATACATCAGCTGCTTACGCACAGTTCTGGAATTNNGAAACAATCATGAATGATTTCGAGGAGCTGTGGAAAACACGGCCTATGTATACTTTGCGGCAGCTTGAAGACTTTGTACCGATGTTCCGAAACCTCCCCATGATGTGGACCCCTGGTGAACGTTTCCACTACAACAATGCCGGATTTATCGTGCTAGGTCTTCTGGTGGAGGAATTGAGTGGAATATCCTTTTCCGATTATGTGGAGCTTCACATCTTTAAGCCTTGCGGAATGGAGCAATCAGGTTATTTCACGTTAGATGCCTTACCAGCCAACTGTGCACTAGGATACATAGAGGAAGAGAACGGTAGCTGGAGAACCAACATCTATTCAATCCCGGCAAAAGGAGGCGCTGACGGTGGGGCTTTCGTAACCGCTCCCGACATGCAGCTATTCTGGAACGGGTTAATGAACCATACACTTTTGAGTCCAGTACTCACTTCATTGTTGCTTACTCCCCACATACATGTGGATGGTGAAGGCTATTATGGTTATGGTGTATGGATCACCCTCCGGGAAGAAAAAGTGTTCAAATTTCACATTATGGGCTACGATCCCGGTGTTTCCTTCCGATCGGCTATCTATCCGGCTAGCCGAGAGACTGTGGTCGTATTATGTAATACAAGCAGCGGGGCTTCTCAGATTTTCAACCTTATCGATAAGCATTTGTAGATGTTCCGCCAAAAACACAAAACAGCGAGCCTCCTATTACGGGANNAGCGCGAACACCAGTGGCAATGATGGAACCGACTCAGAAGTAATACGGTAAGCTTCTAACACCTTACCCTCAGCTTCCTCTACTTTCTTGTCACTGGCATCATTGATATGCAATACTGCAAGTGTATCGCCGATCTCTACAGCATCTCCAACTTTTTTAGAGAGTTGAATACCCACAGCCAAATCTATTACAGATTCCTTGGTTTCTCGCCCTGCACCAAGCAGCATAGCAGCAATGCCGATTTCTTCTGCTTGAATACCCTCAATGAACCCCTCAGTTTTCGCTTTCACTTCAATGAATCGTTTAGCAGCAGGGAGTTTCTCCGGATCATCGATTTGTGATACATCGCCGCCTTGCGCACCCACGATTTGTTTGAATTTCTCCAGCGCTGTGCCATCTTCAATATGTGTCATAAGAATCGAGCGAGCCTCTGCTTCATCCTTGGCTTTACCGCCAAGAACAAGCATTTGGCTACCCAAAATAAGACAGACCTCCTGCAGATCTTTCGGCCCGTGACCCTTTAAGGTCTCGATTCCTTCCTTGATTTCGAGCGCATTGCCAATTCCGTAGCCGAGTGGTTGGTCCATGTCGCTGATGATAGCAACTGTATTGCGGCCCAGATGTGTGCCGATGTCAACCATAGCTTGAGCAAGCGCGATAGAATCATCAAGCGTCTTCATAAAAGCTCCGCTGCCGGTTTTGACATCCAGCACAATAGCGTCTGCACCAGCTGCAATCTTCTTGCTCATCACTGAGCTTGCAATGAGAGGGATGGATTCAACAGTTGCCGTTACATCCCGAAGGGCATACAGCTTTTTGTCTGCGGGTGTAATGTTGCCCGACTGGCCGATCACGGCAGCTCCGATCTCCCCTACTTGATCAAAGAAACGCTCGCGATCCATCTCGACAGAGAAGCCAGTGATCGACTCCAACTTATCAAGTGTGCCTCCTGTATGCCCTAATCCGCGGCCGGACATCTTCGCTACCGGTACTCCAGCAGAGGCTACCAACGGTGCAAGCACCACTGTGGTTTTATCTCCCACTCCACCTGTGGAGTGCTTATCAACCTTAATGCCTGCGATTGGGCTCAGATCAACTTGATCACCGGACATCGCCATTTCCATCGTTAGATCACCGGTCTCCCGCGCGTTCATGCCTTGAAAGTAAACCGCCATGGCCCAAGCGGAAAGTTGATAATCAGGAACTTCACCTTTACTATAGCCTTGAATTAGAAAGGATATTTCCTCACGACTCAGCTCTCCACCGTCTCTTTTTTTCTGAATAATGTCGACAGCTCTCATTTTACACCTGCATTTCACGGACATTTGCGCGAGCAAATCCGATATATTTTGGTTTAGTTAAATTATCTACCTTTACTACCTGTTCATACGTCAATGGCTGAAATTTAATCACTTGTGTCATAATTATGACCTCCCAGTAATTCAAAATGAAGTGCCCGAAATTACATTTTTGGAATAAAGCCTAAGACCAGTTTCAAGAAACGTTCACGCACACGTTCTGCAGTTTCCATCACCTCTTCATGATTGAGAGGTTGATCCAGGATTCCCGCGGCCATGTTAGTAATACAGGAGATGCCCAGTACCTCGATACCCGCATGACGAGCAACAATGGTCTCCGATACTGTAGACATGCCCACAGCATCGGCGCCTAGTGTACGAAGCATTACGATTTCAGCAGGCGTTTCATAGCAAGGTCCCAGCAGACCCGCATATACGCCTTCTTTGAACTCGAAATTCTGTTGAGCTGCCGTCTCTTTCGCTACCTGGATCAAGCGGCGACTGTAGGCGGTCGACATATCTGGGAAGCGGACACCAAGTGCAGGATCATTAGGTCCTATTAAAGGATTCCGTCCAGTCATATTAAGATGATCCGTAAGAAGCATAAGATCACCCGGCGTGAAATCAGTGTTCACTCCACCAGCTGCATTCGTTACTAATAAACTGGCTATACCAAGCTCTTTCATAACTCGTACAGGGAATGCCGTTACCTCTGGTCCATAGCCCTCATACATATGAAAGCGGCCCTTCATCATCACGACTCGGCGGCCTTCGATCATACCAATCAACAGCTCGCCCTCATGTCCTTCTACAGTAGACACAGGAAAGTGAGGAATCTCATCATATGGAATGCTTACTCCGTCAGTAATAAGGTCTGCCAGTACACCGAGGCCTGAACCAAGGATCAATCCAATTTCCGGAGCCACCGGACATTTGTCTTTTATATATATGGCTGCTTCTTGAATTTCCTTTTGAGTTAACGCGCTCATGGATGATCCTCCTTCATTGATGTTGTGGAGCAACCCACAACCCTTTTATTGCAGTTTCGCTAAAAAGCTTGTCCCATACTGCGGCGCCTTCGCACCAAAGTTATCAGAAATGGTTGCAGCTACATCAGAGAAGGTTTCACGAATGCCCAAACTTTCTGGATGTTTAAACCGTGGGCTATAGATCAAGAGCGGCACATATTCACGGGTATGGTCAGTTCCACTATGGATCGGATCGTTACCATGGTCTGCAGAAATAATCAATAGATCATCTTCACCGAGCGCAGATAGAATTTCAGGCAGCGCCTGATCGAACACTTCCAGTGCACGACCGTATCCTTCTGGATCACGACGATGACCATACAAAGAGTCAAAATCCACCAGATTCGTAAACAGGAAACCGTCAAACGGTTGACGAAGCTGCTCAATAGTAACTTCGATTCCATGTTCATTGCTCTTCGTCGGATAAGAAGCCGTAACTCCTTCTCCTGTAAAGATATCGTTGATCTTACCCACCGCGATAACATCCTTACCGATATCAGCCAGCGCGTTCATTACCGTTGGTTCTGGCGGCTTCACGGCATAGTCATGCCGGTTTGGCGTCCGAACGAAATTACCTGGTTCGCCAACATATGGACGAGCAATCACGCGACCAACCGAGAATTCTGGAGCCATCGTCAGCTCACGGGCTATTTTACAAGCGCTGTACAGCTCTTCGAGTGGAATGATATCTTCGTGTGCAGCAAGCTGGAACACGCTGTCCGCAGAGGTATAGACAATCCAAGCACCGGTTTTCATTTGCTCTTCGCCGTATTCAACAAGAATCTCCGTACCGGAAGCCGGTTTATTCCCGATTACCTTACGACCAGTTGCCGCTTCGAACTTCTCAATCAATTCTGCTGGAAAACCGTCAGGATACGTATTGAAAGGAACCTCAATCTTCAGCCCCATTAGCTCCCAGTGTCCG
>DOJM01000218.1:2342-3575 GCA_003529225.1 Paenibacillus sp. | reverse complement strand
TACATGGAGGGTAAGTCATGACACAAGTAAAGGATATGACAGACCAGCAGCTTAACCGGGAGTTGACTGAGTTACAGGGTTACAGCGTTAAAATTTCAAGTGTCAGCCCAAGGTGGTATAGCATGATAAATCCACAAGGGAGGGAGTTTGGAGTTATACAGATGTCTGAAGATCTGGTATGGAATGAATATGCTTTCCCATATTGCACCGACCCTGCTGCCAGCTTAGAGGTACAGACAAAGGCTATAGAGGTAGATGCACAAGGATATCTGTACAACTTAGCAACCGTTGTTAACGGGTACGAGGCGGCAGATATATGGGAAGATGATGAAATCATATCTATGTTAAAAGCCACTCCCCGAGAGAGGGCAGAGGCGGCAAATATCACGCTTAGTAGTAAGCATTAGACGCATATAGCG
The DNA here is from genome assembly GCA_003529225.1 of Paenibacillus sp. GTDB lineage: Bacteria > Bacillota > Bacilli > Paenibacillales > Paenibacillaceae > Paenibacillus_AQ > Paenibacillus_AQ pseudetheri. The sequence continues at coordinate 3,156 of DOJM01000218.1, read as the reverse complement.
AAGGAAGGTGAATCGGCATTGATTAAATTACTATCACTTTTCGGAGGCATAGGGGCTGACATTAAGGCTCTGAAAAATTTAGGTGAACAGGTTAAAACTATTGATTATGTGGAGTGGAAAGAAAATCGTGTGAAAGCCTACAATGCCATGAATCCTTTTCGTTATAAAACTCAGGACGTAAGAATGTGGGATCTAAAGCCTGACATCCTGGTGCATGGCAGCCCTTGTCAAGATAACTCAGTAGCAAACCTGAACGACGACAAAGGGCGCTCACAATTAATGCTGGAGACACTTCGGATTATCCGTGAAATGGGCGAGTGGCGTCCTGCGGTCGTTATCTGGGAGAACGTCAAGGGAGCAACCTTCCAGAGTAAGATGCCTATTTTCAATGAGTATTTGCTTGAAATGGAACAGATGGGCTACAGGAATTCTTCAGAAGTGCTGCAAGCAATGGATTTTGGTGTACCGCAAAGCCGTGAACGACTATTCTGTATTTCAATATTGGGTGGCAATCCCTTCGATTTCTCGAAATTAACCAAACGCCCCCTGCGACCTATAAAAGATTTTTTGCAGGGAGAAAGTGAAATTGATCTGGAAAAATATATCGTCAGCATTCCATCTATGTTAAACAGACTGGCTGACTTGGCGACGCAGGAAGAGATCGAGGCTAATAAATCTAAGTTTAGATACGTAGAAACTGTGGGATCGCACTTTTGGACATTAACTGAGCGACCAGACAGATGCCCAAGCCCGGGAGTAATTAAGTTGAGTGATGGGCGCTACCGGTACCCGACAGAGCGTGAATACTGGCGCT
>DOJM01000218.1:1171-2316 GCA_003529225.1 Paenibacillus sp. | reverse complement strand
CGCTTGATGGGTTTTGATGATACTGATTTTGATCTCATGCTAAAAGAGTTCCCTGTCAAACCAAATTACCGGAGCCGGACGTTGTACGCTTTGGCTGGTAACAGCATTGTTGTACAAATGCTAGAAGCGATATTCGAAGTGATCATAAATGAGGACTTAACGGCAGTGGAGGAAGGGCAGCTGCAATTCATTTGCTGATACGCATTCCGAAGATGGAGCACATAAGGCCNNCAGATCATTAAGGGAGTAGGAGTATCCCTCCTCTCCCAAATCCATAATTCGAAGGAGTGAAAATTAAAGTGGAACTGTATAAGTTACGTTTTAATACAGCAAGTAAAAGTGCTGATGCAATTAAAGCAAATTATGATCCATCACCTCCATCGGCAGAAGTTTTAGAGAAGATGGCTGAAGCATTTCGTAATTTAAACGATACAGAGGTTATTGGTGCAGTTTGGCCATATAGCCCTGATAGCTACAGCCTATACGGATGGCATGGTGAAGATGATGAAAAATTCAAGGAGCTTATTTACTGGATAGAGCAAGATAGTTTTTTCGGAGGGTACATTGATGATCGTGATCGCTTTGACGCTGATTGGAAAAACGGAGAGTACGAGCCAGTAACTGCAATGCATTTCGACAAAAGTGACTTTATTGTTATCGAAAAAATAGAGAGGAATGAGGAAGCCCAATGACACAAAGGGACTGGCAAAAGGATATGGAGATGTGCGAGGCAGCAACGCCGGGAGTGTGGATGGCTGACGAAGTATCGAGAACATGGTATGGGGATAGAGTCGGATACTTTGTAATGGGAGAGCATTTTACAGATAACAATGATGGCGGCATATACGGCGGTGGAACTTTTCTGAGATTTGAGGATGCAAAGTTTGCAGCTAAAGCACACGCAGCCCTTCCCTACTGGCTCCAAGAAGCCAAAGAACTCCAAGAGATCGTATCGGGACGTGGTAGGGAATTGCTAAGACTTCGCAGCTTATTGGGAGGTCTCAATGATGAACTGACAGCAACAGAAGACCACGCAGACGCAGCAGAGCAACGGGAACGACAACTGAAGGAGGCAATTGAAGAAGCTTTAAAGTGGACTTGGTATCACGGTGAGGCGAACATGACTGAGATTGATACGGTCCTGA
>DOJM01000218.1:825-1078 GCA_003529225.1 Paenibacillus sp. | reverse complement strand
TCAGTTCGGATATGGCGTCTATCGTTATCGGCTTAAGGAGAGATTAGACACAGGGTTTGCGCTATACAAGAAATGGTTCGATGTAATTGCAGATACCCCAGCACCCACACCTACACTTGATGATACTAAATTCCTAAAAACTATAAATGAGGTCTGGGGCTTCATAAAAGGAGATGGCAGTTTCACAGGACCTCAGCTTAAAGAGTGGAGTAAAGGTTTAGATGCAGACTTGTGTAGGCAAATATTGCGCGTC
>DOJM01000218.1:313-715 GCA_003529225.1 Paenibacillus sp. | reverse complement strand
AAGGAGGGCGTAGCCAATGATGAACCTATTTGATGATGTGAAGTGGTATGAATGGATATGGCTCTTACCCGCCATGCTGTTCGAAGAATTGGTAATAAGTCCAATCAAAAACTGGTACAGAGGAAGGAGATAACCAATGACACTCCAAAAAGGCGATGTAATTGAATTTAGGTCTGGAGACTTAGGGAAAATCAAGCGAGTGGCAAAAGACAGAAGTTGGGCAGATGTTGATTGCGGATATTGGTCGAAGAGAGTTCCAAATCCTGATAAGCACCTAAAATTATGGGCAAAGAGGGAGGACAGCCAATGACACTCACAAGGGAAGAGAACGATATACCGAAAATAATGCGACGAAACCCATTTCAACAAAAACATGGTATACATTTCGACTTAGAGGATGTG
>DOJM01000218.1:0-275 GCA_003529225.1 Paenibacillus sp. | reverse complement strand
CGGTATAACGGCGAAGATGATAAAAGGCGCTTACTCTGACATTGAGAATGAGAGGGGCGAAGATAACCGAACAGTAACAGAGTCAATCGAAGGCAGAGAGTATTACTGATTGGCCGTCAGGCCTCCGATTCGACCGAATTACCCAGTTTACGGGGGCCGGAGGAGATTTAAACCTTCTGCTCCCCATAAAGAGAGGAACAACCAATATGCACAATTACTTAAACAAAGAAGAATTATTAGAATGGCTTAAAACAGAATATTGGGTTGCTGAAGAG
>DOJM01000217.1:6318-10654 GCA_003529225.1 Paenibacillus sp. | reverse complement strand
AGTGGGACCAACAGGTGCAGGTAAAACTACAGTCGTCAATCTGATCTCGCGCTTCTATAATATTTCAAGCGGTAAGATTCTTATCGACGATCAGGATATCTCACAGGTTACGCTGAAGTCCCTGCGCAGCCAGATGGGGATTATGCTACAGGACAGCTTCATTTTCTCCGGTACGATCTTGGACAATATTCGTTACGGTAAACTCGACGCCACCGAGGATNNCAAGGCTATCTGACAGAGGTTAACGAGCGTGGCTCCAAGCTATCTCAGGGACAACGGCAGCTCATTTCGTTCGCAAGAACGCTTTTGGCTGACCCTAGAATTCTCATACTGGATGAAGCCACTTCTTCGATCGATGCGAAGACTGAGCGTTTGCTGCAAAAAGGTCTGAATGAGCTCCTTAAAGGACGAACCTCATTCATTATCGCGCACCGCCTGTCCACCGTAAAAAACTGCGACCGCATTATGTATGTGTCTAACAAAGGCATCGCAGAAAGCGGCTCACATGATGAGCTTATCGCACAAAAGGGGCTTTACCACCGCCTTTATACGGCACAGAAGATGGAAGCTTAATTGAATAAACACCAAAAAAGCTCAGGCCGAATTGTAGCCTGAGCTTTTTGTTTCTTTATATTTTCTTAAAAATATGAAAACTAATCTATCACCGTCCAAATATTGAGCGCAAGTGAGCGAACCGCAATATTCGTGTGATTTCTGTACACCCTCAAACGCTCTGCAGGCTCTGGACTCCAGAGTAGAGCACTTCCGGCAACCTCAAGCAACGAAAGTCCAATATACTGAGATTCGTNNGTAACTCCCCTCAGACCCTAGCACATCTACAATTTTGAGTAAAGTCTCCGGACTCCAGTAGCCTGTGCTGTCTTTTAAATTATGTGCTACCTGCTTGTAGGCGTCGCTCAACAGCTGCGGCTGATTTGAAATACAGTTAACCATCTGATTCAGATAAGCGGCGGATTCCTTCACATTATTCCAGTCTATTACTGCTATATACAGCTTCATCACAACTTGCTGTAAAGTCTCATCCGATGTTAGACACTCAATCAATCCCGTATACAAAGGTTTAAGGTGCACCCGGGTGATTGTTGGCAAAGCGTTCAACTGGTTGATCAATTTCAGGAGACGTTGCCGATGAGGCAAATCTCTACTGGTAGTTGCATTCCATTCATCCCTTATCGCCGCACTAGCTAATTTCTGACAAACGCCGATTACAACCTCATTGATCTTACCATCGCGGCAGGTTTGTATCAGCGTGTTCATGGCAAATTCCCATCTAGTGCTGTCTTTCAAATCCGTAATAGCCTGAGCGGTGGCAGCTGCAACAATGCCTTCATTTCCATTGGTCCACCACATCATAGAACTGAAAGCATACTTGCCGACAAACCCATCCGGATGATTTCCGATTTCAATGATTAATTTTAAATAGCGAAGTCTATAGTCTAGCGGAAGATCATTAGGCTGTTGGGATAACAAGCTTCTTGCGATGTCACTTTCTGATGAAGCGGCCATTGCGCTTAAAATCTCCCAAGCGCGCTCATCATCTAAAAGCTGTTTCGCTGCATGCCCTATGGCAATGATTACATCCTTGTGTGCATTTAGTTTCTCGAACTCGTTCATCAATAGTGGAATGCTGTCATCGCTTCTATAAGCACCCAGTAAGCGGATGGCCTCTTTTCTGACAGTGATCTTCAGCTTATCCCGATTCAGCAGATCTTTCAGCATGGAAACCAGTAACACCGGATTCACTCTACGGATGCATCTGGGTATCGAGTACATGGCTACACGGGCCCGGTCCCCATCCAGATTCTCCAGCAGAATGGAAAGTGCCTTCTCCGGTTCTTCCTTGAGTGAAAGGGCATGAAGTGCAGCTTCTACTACAGTTACTTCCTTGTCCTGTAAAAGCTCAAGTAATCTATCTGGACCAAGATCAGGCATACTTGCCATGATCTTAATAACTCTCGAACGCTCCGAATGGTTGCGCTTAGCATCGAAGGCGATTTTTTCTAATAAGGAACTTAAAGCTTGCTGCTGGCGCGGTAGCCACTTGTTGAATCCGTCCGTAGCTGGCACAAGATAGATCGTTTTACCTGATAAAAATTTACNNTGGCAGCCCCCGAAATAAAGGGATCGAGCCATTCTTGACGTTTCAGATGCAGATGCTGGAATACTTCATGGATCGTAATATACGATTTATCCAAAGCTAATAGTTCCTTAACTCTGGCATCACGTGTTGTATGAGGCGCAAGCCAGTGCCTGGTCGCTTGCATAGCTGTAGAATCTGCCTTTGCTCTCGATGCTTCCTTTAACAGATTCTGAAGTTTTATAATGCCGTAACCTCTTTTACCAAATGAGCTAGCCAGGCTAAGCACCAGATTGTAGTCTTCTCTTTTGTTGCCCTGTACAGCTAATGTATAGATTTCATCAAAGATGACCTCTTCTACTCCCTGCGGTAAATTCTTCTCCAATGATGGAAGTGAAAGCTGTCCGTTCTGCTGGGCCAGTTTTCGGATCGTATTTAAAGAGAACTTGAACAACTCACTGTGAGGCTGCAAAGCGTTATGCCGCAGAATAGCAAATGCTAGCTGTTGAACGGAAAACTTCGTACCATATGAAGTATCTCTGGCATCTATAACACTATCAACAAGCATAGTAAGTTCTTGTACATGGGCATCGGTGAACACAGACGCAGGACTTTCTGAAAGCTCTTTGAACACAAAACCTCGAACAGGATCCTGCTCATTTCTAATCCGGCCCAAAAATACCAAAGTCTCATGCATACCCTGTCTCGACAGAACCGTACTTCTAATCAACTGCATAAGCGCCGTGGAACGTTCTTCTGAACTGGATACCTTTGTTGCTTGTTCAAGCCCAGCTCTTGAATGAAGAATAGAACGGCAAGCGGTGAGTCTGATTGTTCTATCTCGGTCATCATTGATTTCACGAAGGCCAAGCATCCGGGTGGCTTCCTTGTCACGCAAGGCATGAGGTAATACATATAGTAATCTTTCTGGAAAAATACGTTCTTGGCGCTTATCTTCTTCATACACGGCATCAAAAATCACTTTGCGGTTGGAAGGTGCAATATTATGCAGCAGCTTCGCTAAATGCAACGGGTGATCTGCGAGTAATTTCGCTATCTCAATCCATTGATCCATGGATAAATATTTTCTTCTTTTTAGAACCCCTTCAGGCACACCATAAGAAATCAGATCCCTCCGCGACTCCGTTCGAGTCAGCAACTGATACGCCTTATTCGGATTTTGGCGTACAAGCGTGCCAAATTGTTCCTTTAACGCAGGATGTATGATACCCTCGGGTCCATGATTCATCGCACACGCAAGTACCAGATCCGACTTCAGATTGCATAGGATCTCCATAGCTGATGAGAACCTCCACCAGACATTTCCCTTTTCCCTGGGTGGTGTGCTTCCTAGCGTTGTTTCAAAGTATTCCGCTACTACGTCAAGATGCCTGCTGGCTAGTTTCTTCCAGTCTTTTATGGCATATCCGATATCTACAAGCCACTTACTAACTGTTTCCGAATAACAGGCCTGCAGTATAATCGCTGCCTCCTCCGCTCCCCACTGGGCGTACACCACAGGCAATAAGCGTTCCGCCAATTCCTGACGGTTAATATGTGAAATACTGTGCAGTAGCTTGCGGCGACAATCATATGATAAATGGGGGAGCTCACGTTCAATATCAGTATCTGAAGCCACCTTGGCCAAAAGACCCGCAGCCGTATTTCTGATACTTGCCATGGGATGCCGCAGTGCTGACAGAATAATAGAGGCATCATGTGTTGCAATGGCACCGATTAAGGCAAGACGTGCTTCATAAACGCCATCCTCCAGCAAGGAGGCTAGTAATTGGGAGTACTGAACAGATCCAAGATGATCACGACCTAATATCGCTACTTTTTTGACTCTATCGGAAAAGCCTAGTGAATCCAATTCTTTAAGTAAGCTCTGTTTGTCCAATGGATCTCTTTTAAAAATCATAAGCCCTCCTCTTTCGCCTGTTCTTATTCCATCCGAACTTTATTCTCTATACTGCAATCTATCCCCTTTAAAAAACTAGAATTTCCCATCTGGTTTCGTTGACCAAAAATAAAGGTAACCCTGAAGCTGGTTGTTCAACCATCTCCAAGATTACCCGTAGTACTACTAACTCTATTCATTCTTTTTCTGAATAAACACATACGTACTCTCATCCGACAGCTCATCAGCAAAGCTGAAATCAAACCCGTCGAAGCCTTTGATATCCTCCACACAGGTGATTTGCCGCTCAGCCATGAAGCGTACCATTTCACCTCTGT
>DOJM01000217.1:0-6233 GCA_003529225.1 Paenibacillus sp. | reverse complement strand
AATAGCTGATCTGCAAGCTTCCTGTTCCAGAACTCATAGATAGACTTGAAACCTGGTCCGCTAAGCTTAGCCTGCATCTCCAGCCTGTAAGGAACAACGCCGTCAAACGGCCGGACGATTCCATAGAACCCGGACAATATCCGTAAATGCTGCTGAAGATATTCCAACTCCTCCATTTGAAGTACCCCAGGTGCCATGTACTGGTACTGGATACCTTCATAGGAAAAGATAGCTGGTGTAAGATTCCGTGTTACATCCATATCACGAATCCGTTCCACATTCAGCGTGGCGATGGCATCATTGCATTTCCATAGCGATTTGGCTTCTTCATAATTCAACTTTTGTAATAAGGCCAGAAGAGTCTGCGACTCGCTTATGAATTGCGGCATCTGGCGGCAATCCAAGAAATCCGTGTCCATCCTCATCTTCTTGGCAGGCGATATAATGATTCTCATGTTGCTCCCTTTTCTCTTTTCTTACCCCCGCAGGGAATTTAAATGTAACCTTATCCTATCATACTTAATCTTTGTGTACAGCATATCGAGTGCCAGTGAAAGCACCGTCTGCGAATCATCCGTCGGTAAGCGAGGGAAACATTAAAATGACCACGATCCGATGTATTGAAATCTCGCAGCGAACAAACGCAAATAGACCGCCCTCCATGCAAAGGGTTGCGGTCTGTAATATAATTCTTTTTAAGATGAAGTTCATTTAAACCCTTGGAAATCCAAATCTTTCAGAAAGCGATTACTTCCTAGTATGCTCTTTACCCTCTTCGTTACATTAGGTCCTTTAGGTGTACTGCCTCGTCTATTCAGTAAGATCCATCTTAGACAAGCCCATCCTTCGAACACCTCAAACTCTTCCTGCTTCATAAAATTCTCCAATAGATAAGCAGAACGGAACATATCAGCGTAACGCTCGGAGATGTGGATTTTCAGCAGAATAAATGACCATGCAAAATCATATCTTGGGTCTCCCAACTGGCCGTTCGTCCAATCGATGACGGTAAATCGCTGTTGTTCCTCTACTATATTTCCTAAATGAAAATCTCCATGAATGATACGATCTTGTTTCATAGGAGTTTGCTCCACTAATGAAATAAGTGCATGATTAAGGTCTGCGTACTCACTCGCTTCAGGAAAAAAGTAGTCGATGAAATCGTACTTAGGTAGTTGTATATGTTCCAGCTCAGCGATATCTATTTGATGAATTCCGGCTAAAATGATTGCGAGCTCTTTCATTGTCTTATTATTCACTTTGTGAATTGGCATTCCGTCAAAGCTTGTTAACAACACCTTATTCCCATCCGGATTGATCCCCCAGCCCACTGGTTTGGAGACGGCGATCCCTCGTTCGGACAGTACCTCCAATAAACGGTATTGAAACTGGACATCTGGTTTGGAACTCTTACTCCATGTTTTCAAGACATAGCTTTCCTGATCTAAACTGATCTTTAGAACCTCAGCTTCAAAGCCATCATCCATCGGATGCGTGGTTAAGCTGGCTTCATGATAGAGTAGCTCATCCATGATTTCATGGTGTTCAAGCCAGTTTACATTAGTTATAGGTGTTCTCAAGAGCAATTCTTCCTTTCGGGTGATTGTATATACCCAATTATTCTTGTGGAATGCCCGCTACGATCTCAAGCAAATTGCCTTCTGGGTCAGCCACAACAGCTTCACGCAGCCCATAGGGCTGTGAAATAGGTTCTTTTATAGGAGTTGCACCTGCCTTTACCAGACGCTCAAATTCCTTATCGACTTCTTCAGATGAGGGAACGCCAAATGAGACTTCCATTGTCCCATTCAACCCATGAGGATAACCTAGCCCTGAAATACTCAGCGCATCCCGCTGACACAAATTAAAAAATACACCACTCTTTAGCTGGACCCCGGAAAATACGCCACCATCCCATTCTATCGCCATGTTCATGACGTCCCGATAAAATGTAACCATCTTTTCCATGTCTTTTACAGTCAAAGTGACAGCGCCGATTTCCATGAAATCCACCTACTCTTCTAAATTATTCCTTTTTTCTGATCGTAGACATAGTAACATAGAAGGTGAAATATTGAAATGAACTATAACAATAANNCATAAAAAGCTCTGTAGAAACTCTACAGAGCACTGTCAGCTTGAATCTAACATCTCTACCTATGTCACTGAATAAAATGCTAATCCGATACTTGAAAAGATAAGCAACAGTATGGTAATAAAAACCGCAGATCCTATATACTTATTCTTTCTAGACTTACCCGTAATTGATATTCCTCTTTTTCCAATAAGAGAATATAAAATGAATCCCAATATGGGAGTGGTCACAATCATTAATAATACCCAAATCCAAGGATTTATCCCTCGATACAAACAATCGTTGTAGAGCCATAGACATGATAGCGTTATAGTCAATAAAGCAAATACAATCACTAATACAACTAATGGAATCATAACGTTCTCCCTTCTTTCCTATTTGATTTAGAATTTACATGTCCCAAAATAGAAATGGAACAGTTTGCATAATTAAAGCCCGCGCAATGGCGACTCTTTACTCCCCCCTATTTCGCTTTTCTTTTGTACTTAGAAATATTCATGCCCTTGATAACCTACATTGAAATCATAAACCAATATTTTTTGGTTTTTTGGTGCTTGTTGTAATCCGCACAATACTCGTTGTAATCTGCAAAATAAAAAAGGCGATTTCTCATTCAATTTTGAATGGAAAGTCGCCTTTTTTATTTTATGGCATGGGTAAAACTACGATTGAATTAAAATAGCCCTCATCGTACGAAAAGTCCGAGTATCCTTTTAACTTTTTGACTCGTTCATTGATACTGCTGATTCCAATGCCGTACCTATTTTTTCCCTTCTCAGAAATTAATCGCCCATAAGAGAAGTCCACATTAACATGATTCGAGGAATTTACAATGATTATGAATAATTTCCCCTCACTAAACTTTATGTTGATTGTAATTTCTTTTTTTATTTCTTCTGTTAATCTAAGTACTGCTTCAACTGCATTATCTAAAAGATTCCCTAAAATGGCCGCTAGGTCAATGGTATGTTCTATAAATAAGTCTTGAGGAACTTGTAAGTCTAAAGTGCATTCTATATTATACTTCTTGGTTTGTTCTAGCTTACTGTTAAGAATGGCATCGATGGGTATACACCCGGTTAATAATCTATATGAGAATACATTGGTTTTCAATAACTCCTGTAGCTCCTCTTTTACCTCGTCTGTTTTTCCCCTCTCCAATCCATAGGCTATGTTTAATAAAATATTTTTCAGATCATGTTTTAGCTTAGACATTTCCCTTTGATTCTCTAAGCTCTCTTCGTAATATTTATTTTGTGTTTCCATTATGGAGTACTTATGTATAAGAAAATTCTTCCCTTCTAAACTGTTGTAAATCAGCATGATGCACACATTGACAATTAACAAAAAAATACATGGAACGAATTGATTAATATCTTTATATTGGAAAATCCAATATATACTCAATAATGATAGACAGGGCACAATGCTTAATAACAAACATTCCTTATTACTTAATCCTATCTCATTATCAGATCTAAAATAGAGTAACAGCTTTGCCGACAACATTACAATTAACAACGATAAAAAGTTTGCACTAAAATATACGACAAGCATAATAAATAATTGACCTTCAAATTTTTGATCATAATTATATGTAATAATAGACAACGCCAAGTCTGCAAGTGTAGTGATCAGCGTAAAAAAGATAATGTGGTAGATCTTTCGAGCCATTGATCCGTAGAACGAATACAGTATACAGATACTCAAAAGAACAACAAATAAAAGCAACTTAACCATAGAGTTTGTATCACTAGACAATAATTTTATTACTCCCATAGCGAGAAATGTTAAGGAATAAAATTTATACTTTGAAATTCTGAGGTTAAGGAATCCATTGAAATAAATAGAAATAGATGTTACCTGAACTAGCGTATAGAGAATAGCTAGCACCGCAATGCTCATAACCTCAAAATTTCTCAAAAGCCAATCCTCCTTTTTATGAAGTTGTTGTAAGCATCTTTAACTACCTTTTTCTGACCTCTACTAATTGCGAAATTTTCTTTATTGCTGAGAATAATATCGGTTCCCGAAACAATATGTACATAATTTAGATTTAAAATGGTGCCTTGATTTACTTTTATAAAGGACAAGGGATCAAGCATTTCTTCAATCTCTTTTATCGTGCCATAAAATGAAAACTCGTCAGCAACGGTTACAACATGTATAATCCTACCTTTCTCAGATGAAATAGATAGAATCGTCTCACTTTTGATTTGATAGTTAAGATTTTGAGTTTTGAAGAATAAGTACTGGTTATTCCTTCTAACCTCATCAATGGCGTGGAGTAATACTTTGCTTATATGTTCGTCTTGAATAGGTTTAAGTATGTATCGAAAAGGTGAAACTTCAAAGCTTTCCATGGTGTAATTATCGTAGCTGGTAACATAAATGATAATCATATTTTTGTCTATTTTTCTAATTTCCCTAGCGACCTCGATTCCATTTAATATCCCCATTTCAATATCTAAAAATAATATTTGATACTCTTCGCTTCTAGCATTTAAAGCTTTCAATAATGATTTTCCGGATTCATAAATGTCAATATCGAACTCTATGTTTTGATACAAGCCTGCACTATCCATAATAATCTTTTCTAATTTGGAACTATGTAATTGCTCGTCATCACAAATACAAATTCTTATCATTCCTCTAGACTCCCTTTTTAAATAAATATATTATTTTGAAAATAATACCTTATTAGTAATAATTCAATAAAGAAGATCAGTAGTCCTTGTAAATAAAAAAGACGACCGAAGTCGTCTAGTAAATGCTTATTAAACTATTTCATAGCCAACGGTAAATCTTGAACCGTACAATTCATAACCGATCTGAGTATATAGCCTAATAGCTTTCTTATTATCTCCATGCGTGCCCAAAGTGGCGATTGTTTTTCCCTGCTGTTTTAGATAGTCCAGTGCTGTGCAGATGATGTTACGAGCGACACCTTTTTTCTGCCATTCAGGAATGACGAATACATTCTCCGTTGCACTTCTCTCGTCGGTGATTCTCCAGGTTGAGGTGTTGCCGATCAATTGATCGCCATGAAACGCGCAGAAATTAACGATTTCGGGCGATCCCTGCATCCATCCCAAATGGTTTAGGCTCCACGCCACACCGTCAAAGGAAGCGAGTTCAGCTTGACGATATTGTCCCTGAGCTTCACTATTGTTCAGTGCAGTTGGCTTCACCAGAACACCTTCTGGTAAAGGATACTCAGGAATCTCTCTACTCAGGTCAAATTTAAACACGACAATCGTATCGCAAATCGTAAATCCACGCGCTAGACAAAAGCTCAACTCTTCGAGATCATCTGTGTCGAGATATTGAGCCATGATAATACGTTTCTCTTGATACCCAGCTTTAATTTCTCTGGATCGTCCGATCAATGCTTCGATCAGTGCTGCTTTGATATCTTCATCCTCGGCGTTCTCTGCAAATATAATTTCGTAATTAAGATATCGTTTGAAGCTTGGGTCTTCGTCATGCCCAACCGCATGAAAGGTATCATGCTCCATCAGATGAGCAACGGCCAGAACCTCTCCGTCACCACTCACTGCGCAGAACATATTTCGCTTATCCAGATCGCCATGATACAGATATAGCATTTTTAGAATAAAATCCATACCTTCAATTTGCTCCGCATCTTCATCCTTCGGATTTCGGATTACAAAGTCCCTCATGAATTAACATCGTCTCCAATCTTTTATAGCGCTGCAAATGATTTATTAGTTAAATAATGGATGATTTAGGCCACGCTCAGCAAGGGAGAGTTTAGTTATAGTCATTGTTGCGAGGGATATTGTGAACATATTTTTATAGAGTTTGCACTTCGAAGCTTACAGGATCCATACAGAACACTTGTAGCGATTTCAAGAACACATCTTATAAAATAAACAGATTCAACACATAACATGATCTAAATTCGAGACGTCGAGACGTCTAACCCGTTTTACTGTATAAAACTTCATAAAATAGTACGGGTCAATTGGGTGACACAGCAAAAAAGCTCAAGCAACGGCAGGATAGCCACAGCTTGAGCTTTTTGTTCAATCTTACTAGTCGCCAATCGTTCTAACCCCCAAAGGTGCTTGAGAGCCGTCCGTCCTATGTAAACGCTTTACTAACTCTATTGTAA
>DOJM01000383.1:224-2950 GCA_003529225.1 Paenibacillus sp. | reverse complement strand
CTTCAAGCAGTTCAGTAGCTTTTTGTCGTGCCTCCGCACGGCCTAGCCCTAACAAACGCGAGAAGATGACTAAATTTTCCGTAGCACTAAGTGACTCATCGACTGAGGCGTATTGTCCTGTCACACCAATTAATTGCCGCACTATCTGCGATTCCTTCATTACATCATGTCCGAAGATTCGCGCTGAACCTGCATCAGGGCGAAGTAAAGTCGCCAGCATCCGAATGACAGTAGTTTTTCCGGCTCCATTTGGCCCAAGAACTCCATAGATCGTACCTGCTTTTACGTTTAAATCCACCCCATCCACCGCGCGATTGTCACCAAATGTTTTGACCAATCCGTTTGCTTCGACTGCCCATTCATCTTGACCTGGTGTGATTATTTTTTTCTGCTCAAGTACCATTGTTTTTCCTCCAACGTTTCAGTTTGTATTGTGATAGTAAACCCCATTTATAAACTGAATTTAAACGAAGATTTAAACTCAGTTTATAAATGGGATATGCTTTCCGTAGAAAGCCATCCTGTAAATGCAGAAATAACGGTGTAGCTCAATGCTACGCCGTTATTTCTTTCAAAAACGCTTCTGCCTTGTCCTTATGTTCATCTATTACCTGACCAGCAATGCGTTTGGACACCATTGAGCTAGAATAAAAAGTGGACTTTCAAACCATTCTTCCCCCATTAAAATAGCAGTTCATATGTATATACAGAATCCATTATCTCTGCTTCTTCTAAATATTTTTGTACAATGCATCAAAAAACCGAGAAGCGCGATTCCACGCCTCCCGGTTTATCACTCATCATTATGATCTGCCTCAACATATTCTTTAAGTGCAGATAATTTATTAGCCCAGTATTGTTCAAAAAAGGTAAGCCAATCTTGTAGCTCCAGCAAAGGCTCTGGCTTAAGCTNNNCGGACAATACTTGTAAATGCTTATTTACAGCGGTTCGGCTAATCGGGTAGCAGTCCGAGATGGATGCTATGGACATTTCCTTATTAGCAAGCAGCTTTAGCAGACTGCGGCGGGTAGGATCTGCTATCGCTTGAAATACATCATGTCCAGATTCAGCGACAGGCATGTTAAGCCTCGAAATAAGCAGGAAGTTTTTCTTGGACGATTTTCTCCCAGCCGCCGTTCATAAAGCCACGAACGATAGGATGCGGTTGACCAAATTCAGTAACCTTCTCAGGATCCCATCCAGAGTGAATCACGGTGAACTCCGTTTTCCCATCAAATTCTTTCAATTCAAAAGCAAGATGCCAATCCTTCCCCCAATTAAAACCGACACGGTTCGGCTCATCAATCTCTGTAACTTTACAAGGGGAATCCCCGAATTGTCCAGCATGTAGAATGAACTCATGGCCTACAACTGGCTCGAATGTACTTGGCATCCACCAGGCAGCTATTCCTTCAGCAGTGGAAACAGCTTTCCATACTTTTTCAATTGGCGCATTGAGTGTAATTGTTTGACGAATATCTTGTAGTGGTCCTTGAGTTTGCATAAATTTCCTCCAAAATTCATTTTAATGTAACACCTTCTGGTTTCATTTTTATTATAACACCACTTGGTGTTATGTCAATTTGCAGAAACCTTAAGGGAATAGCGGAGGAAAGCCTTAACTAGATCCAAGTATCATTGGCAGCAGTTAATTCGGACTCAGTACCGCCAGTGTTTACTACGCTTCTAGGCTCCACCAACATGATATGGCATTCCTTTTCGGCGAAAGGCTTCATCTCGACTCCCTTTGGGAGAATAAACATCTCACCCTTGGAGATTTTAACCTGACCATCACGGAAATCAATGATCATCTCCCCTTCGAGCGTGAAAAATACCTTATCGGTATCTTGATGAACATGCCATTCAAAATCCCCAGTGATCTTAATAAGTTTAAATTGATAGTCATTCATTTCACCAATGACTTTCGGAGACCAAAGGTCGTTAAATTTAGATAACTTATCTTTCAGATTAATAGCTTGATAATGGATAGTAATCACTCCTTATTTTCCTCAACTTATTAGAGCTTAAGCAAGGCGGATAATATATTTTGTAAAGCGTAATCAATAGCTAATGGTCCACCAGTAATAGCGGAATTATCCATTAAATAGACATTGCCTTTCTTTACGGCATTCATAGCATTCCACACATTACTTTGTTTTAAGTTATTCATTAATTCCTCCTTTTTTGTAATGTCACCTATAAGGAAAATATGGTCTGCTTGAACAGTTGATATTCCTTCAAACGAAGTAAATTCATTATTATTACCTGTATATGTGTCATCCGGTGTAAGCCCCAGTCCCTTTTCTTTATCAAACGCAAGTTTATAGACCGGATTCCCTTCACCTAGAACATTAAAAGTTTTTCCATCCCAAGACAATATAAGCGATACTGTCTCTCTTTCCATCGACTTTAATGTTTCACGCCCAGTTGTAATATCTTTCATCATTTTATCAATTACTTTTTCTGCTTCGTCTTCTTTGCCAATAATCTTGGCTACTGTACGGAGACCATATTGCCAATCTTCATAGATGTCCTTGTATTTTAATGTAATGACTGGTGCAATTTTATCTAGTGAATCATACACTGCTTCATGATGCTCTGTTGCTAAAATATAATCAGGATTAATAGATAGAATTTTCTCAATGCTAGGAGACACTTTATCTCCTAGTTCTTCAGCTGAATCCAGCTTTCCTTTTAAATAAGATAAAGAAGATAGATACTCTTT
>DOJM01000383.1:0-151 GCA_003529225.1 Paenibacillus sp. | reverse complement strand
CTTTACCTAAGGCATCCTTAAATGTTCTTGGCCAATCAGCTGCATCTACATTAACTGCTGTTGAAGATACGCCTTCTTTAGTTGATTCTTTATTTTCAGCAGGTGTTTCAGTACAACCCGCTAGTATACCTGCTAATAATAGTGTTGCGAC
>DOJM01000382.1:7330-9014 GCA_003529225.1 Paenibacillus sp. | reverse complement strand
GCCCAATACTTTCGAATTCAAAAGATCTGGCCAACAGTAAAAATAAGCTCGAGGTCGGTTTAATTAATACCACTTCCAGAGTACCCTCGACTACATGGGACATCGTATTCCACATAATTCCGTTAAAAAAAATCCCGGCACAAGCCGTAGACAGAATAAAAACGGATTGAATTAATAGCGCCTCTTGAAAGGTCCATCCTTCAAATGAAGCATTCGAATTATAGATGAACACCGTTACTAGAGGAAACAACACATTCCCTATGAGCATGATAAGGCTATTAAGAATAAAATTAACGCGATAGGTGATCGCAGAAGCAATATTCGCCTTCATACAAGTTTTGTATATAAGATACATTCGTTTCATGCGCCCACCCCCGTAAAATGCTTAAGCGATACCGCATACAGCACCCGGCAGACTATTCCGGCAATAATAACGGCTATGAACTGTAACAACAAAACTTGAGGAATAGGTAAGGTTATATCAGCTAAAGTATAGCTACCAGTATAGACCATTGCAGGAAGAAAGGTCGTATATTGAAACGGTAAGAAAAAGGAAGCCATCTGTAAGGATTTTGGAAAAAAGACTAATGGAATCAGCGATCCTGAGAATATCCCCTCGCAAAGACTGAAAAAGTTACGAATACTGGAGGATTGAACCATCCAAAAGGCGACCATTCCAATACTATAATGGATGAAAAAGTTCATCATAAACGCCATTGCAATCGAAAGCATTGCGTATAGTAAATTTGCGGGCAAAACATCGATATGAAAAATAAAGAAAAAAATCATAAAGCAGGGTATAAATTCAAATAGAAGCCCAAGTACCCTATGCCCCGCCTTCTGAGATAAAGCAAAGAACATATGATTCATTGGTCTTAACGAGAAGGTAATGAACTTCCCTGTGCGAATGAGCATTTGTAAATTCCAATCGGCAAAATCCATGGTCAAGTAGTTGATCAACATCGTGGCACAAAAATAAGAGAGCATCTGAGAGAGCGACATCCCGTTAATAGAGGATTCCCCGCTATAAACAGCGCTCCATATATAATACTGTACTAAAAAATATACCGGGCCTACAAAAATAGAAACCATCGAATGCGTTCTGTACGCACTCCATTCCTTATAAGTAACAAAAGCAACCGCTCTCATCACGCGAAAGCGGTGCTTTATCATCTCAAACATAAGTCACATCCTGCCTATCTTTGATCTCTCACAACAACTAACCTTTTTCTTATTCGAGTCCAGACCAGATCACATTGTTTGTGCCGAAAATAGCTCTACCGTCCCATATATGGTTATGAAAAGGGATATACCAAACGGCAACCAGCTTTTCTACCGGGTCAATGACCAAAGAACAAGATCCCCATCCTTCGTGAAAAAAAGTGCCTTCAGAGTAAGAAGTACTAACATTATAGCGAAGATCAGGCCCAAGACCGTAGGGTCTATCTGCTCCTCCATCTCCCCATGCGTAGTTTGGAAGCTTCTCAGAATTGAACCGCTTGGTCATTTTCTGAACAGCCATTCGGCTTAAGATATGACTTCCTTCATATTCCCCTTGGTTAAGCAGCATGATCCCGAACTTTTGTAGATCATTAACGGTTGAATACATTCCCCCACCAGTCCCGGGAGTTTTAATTTCCTCATCAGATTTTCTTTCTTCATCCGTTATTTCCCCTGTTTGAAG
>DOJM01000382.1:6861-7170 GCA_003529225.1 Paenibacillus sp. | reverse complement strand
TCCAAGCTCTGATTCATAAATATACCACCAAGCACTTTTATAGTAGGTATCACTTATAGTGCCATGATCAGGTGCGATACCGGAGGTATGAGTCAGTAAATGAGCAATTGTAATCGGCTTAAAAGGTTCTGCATCAAACTCCGGTAGAATAGAACTAACAGGCTGCCCCATGAAAATCTTACCGTCATCCGCAAGCTGCCAGATCGCTGTCGCCGTAAAGAGCTTAGTAATTGAAGCGATCCGAAAGATTGTATCTGTTTTCATTTCTTGTGTGCTTTCTTCTTCGTAACTGAAGCGTCCCCCCGCTCC
>DOJM01000382.1:488-6751 GCA_003529225.1 Paenibacillus sp. | reverse complement strand
GCTGTAATCTCGTTAACGGTTTGTCGTTAGAGATTTAACTAGTGCCAGCGTTAATGCAAAAAAGCTTGACTAATAATTAAATAGATTTTCATAGATAGAGTTCCTTTGCTTTTAAGTTAATGAATTAGCAGGTTCTCTACAAGCTTCATTGAATTTAATGCTGCGGCTTTCACGTTGACCTCAAAAGATTCAGGCGCATCACTATCCGCATGATCCGTGATCGCTCGAATCGCAATAAATGGAATGTTGTTTATGTAACACACCTGAGCTACACTGGCACTTTCCATGTCAACACACATAGCCTGATGTTTATCAATTAATTTATTTCTTTGTTGATGGGTAATAAACGTTTCTCCGGTTATAATTCTCCCGAAATAACATGTAAAGCCCAGTCTATCTGAATCAATTATCCGAATACATCTTTCTATTAGTTCCTCATTAGCTTTTATGTACTGCTCCTCTAACCAAGGATGATATTCAGTAATAATTTCTGGAACCACATCATGATGAGCTACTTCTGTCGAGACGACAACATCACCCAACTGAAGATTATCGTTTAATGAACCGGCAACGCCAGTTAAAATGATTGAATCTACTTGAAATTTATCAATCATTACTTGGGTGGCTATTGCAGCGTTTACTTTACCAACCCCACAAAAGGCAGCTACTACCGAAACATCATGATATTGACTTGAATAAAAATTTAGCATGATGTGTTTTGTGATTGTTGGATTTTTCAGTTTATCAATAAACGGATTAATTTCATCTTCAGAAGGACCCAATACGCCTACTCTCATAAAAATTCCACCTCATATTTTCAATGATATATAGTATTCGTTGATTGGAGTGTTTTTCCTTTTTATACAAAAATTCGCTGTTGAATATGTATAGATATTGCCTTTTACAACCTTAAGAGGAGCCCGGTTTAACCGTCGGCTCCTCTGGAGGGTAAGCTTATCTGCGTGGCATGGTGACGCCAGCCTTGCTATTATATTTTTCCGTAGCTTCCTTGATGACATCGTTGCCGCCCTTAGAAAGCCACTCTTCCACAACCTTCGGCCAGTCGCTGATAGGCTCCTTGCCATATACCATCTTTACCATGTGCGTCAGTAGTACCGGAGGAGCCGTGTCCGAGTTAGGTGCAATGTCCGGATTCTTTACCAAGGCATCTAGCCGCGGGTCGAACTGAATTCCGTCACGGCCTTCGTTAGCCAGAATGGTATCATATACATTTATCAGGCTTCTGCCCTCTTCTGTCATGTTAAGAACACCCTTGTTATAAGTAGTATCCTGAACCATCCAGAGGAAAGACTGACGGTAACGCTCCTCATCTATAGCGGCGGAATCCGTAGGCGAAGTGTATACGATTTTGCCGTTCTCTTCCTTGTAGGTTTCGTCCTTGATCCCAAAGGTAAAGAAGGTTTCTGCTTCTTCGCTCAGCATCCAGTCAAAAAATTTTACGATATCCGCAGCATTCTTCGTACCTTCCTTGATAAAGTAAGTGCGCGTGGCGGAGCCGTACAAGTAGGAGCCTCCTTTTCCCCCAGGTCCAACTGGCGAAGGAATAATCTCCAGCTTGGCGGATGGCGTCGTAGCCTTCAATTGCTGCTCCCACTGCAGAAGCTCGTTGGCATTCATCGTCCACATGCCCGCTTTGCCTGAGAGAATCGCATTTTTGTAATTGGTCGGGTTGATGGTGGCGAATTCCTTGTTGATCAAACCCTCAGTATACATGGTGTTGTAGGTTTGTAACGCCTTCATCATATTTTCGCTGTCTATAAACTTCGGCTGAACCTGGCCGTTTACTTCCTCGAACATAGTCAGGTACGGAAAAACATCATAAGCGCCAAAGAAAGCGTCCGCATATTTGAAATCTTGACGGCCCATGTACGGGTTCTCTATCCCCAGCTTTTTGAAGNNAGTACTCATCGACCGTTTTTGGAACCTGCAATCCGGTTTGATCCAGCAGGTCCTTGCGAATCCAAGTCGCCCGGCGGGATGGATTGGACAGAAACTCCGGTATTGCGTAGATTTTTCCTTGATAGGTGACGTTCTCCCACGCTTCTTTCGGTATTACTTTCAACAGGTTCTGGCCGTTTTGCTGCAGCAGATCGTCCAAGGGCATGAACACGCCAGCTTCAACGGAACCAGCCATCTCTTTGCCATTTACGCCGCCCGAGCCTTGAACGACATCCGGTATATCATTAGTGGCGAACATCTGCACCATTTTCTGCTCGAACTCTTTATGAGGAACCAACACAATGTCCAAATCGGTGTTCGTCATCTCCTCCAGCTTTTTCACCCATTTATCCTTATTCAGATCGGGTGATTTCTCAACATAGTTAAAAGCCAGCGTCCGCATCGAGATCGAGAATTCAGTTTTCTGCGGCGTATTTGAAGCGCCTCCAGCAGTCTCTTCTTTGTCCTTGTTCGAGCAACCTGCAATAACGGTAGCACCCATTACGGTAGCCAGACAGATGCCGATCCATTTTTTCATAATATAACCCTCTCCTTGTACAATGGGGTGTCATACGTAAAATGAAGATATTTTAGGATTAATAAGCTTTTGGAATCTCAACCCGGTGGGTAACCCCCTGATTCGTAAAATAGACATGAACCCCATGGTCCTGATCGTCCATAAAGTACGATACGTAATCCCGGCTTCCTGATCTTTGGGGAATTAGAAGAGTCACGATCCGATGACTTATAGCCTCTTGAGTAGTTGCAGTCAAATGCCAATGCTCGGGCAGCCCTTCCCATTCCTTGGGATCTACATCGGTAAATTGATTGTTCTGTCTAAGTGCCATTTCTCCCGAGGAACTATAGACAAATCTGCCCTCCATTTGAGCTTTTTTACCCTTTACTTTAAAAGATTGATCCTTCAACTTCATGGGATACAGCGTATGAAACAGCCAATCCAATTTACCCGGACGTTCCAGATCNNAAAGTAAGCGCTATCAAAGAAGAATATTTCCCGCACATATCGCTTGATATAGGGTACATTCTCGCGGTAGGCTTCGGTGGCATCCATTTGCGTGTAGTTGATCCCAGGCGTACTGTACGCTTTCAACACCTTGCCGTAGGCTGCCATGTTCTTCGACTTGTCCGTGCCAGCATATTGGCCTTTGCCATCAATAAGAATTACGTTCTTGGAGCGGGTCTGCCTGCGCCACTGCATATGCATCGTACTGTTGAATGCAACATAATGGCCGCTTTCAATAGCCAAAGGCTCGCCGAAGGCATGCAGCAGGAAGGCGTTTTGATCCCCATGGCTATGGCTTACGGAGCCGTAACGGCTGCTCTTGGCCAACAGCATGATATGTTCCTGCGGGTCCTCCATCCGNNCATCCCACATCCTGAAACCACTTCAGAGGTTCTGCAGCCACCGGTGGCTCTGAAGAAATCTGCGGATAATCCGTGCGATAAACCATCTCATCGAAGTGGAAATCCCACCAGCCGTAGTTATAAAAGATCATCTGGGTATCAGGGTTCAGTTCCTTAGTTTGCTCAAAATACCACTGGTACTGCCCATTTCCGGTTAAACCGGCGAATTGGCGGATATTGAAGCCCGTCTTGAGATTGACCGGATCTCCCAGTGACGATTGATCGCCGAAGCTGGCTCTCACGGTATCCGGACTGAAGCAATAGAGCGGAAAGTCACCGGTTTTGCGAAAGAAAGGACGGTCATAGAAATTGATTGCTATATATTTGCGAATTAGATTGAGCGCCTCCGTAACGAATGCCATCTGAGTGGTCCAATACATCGGACCTTCGGCCCACCCGCCATCTTTGCCACCCCATGGGGTATACATGGCGGAGAAATACTCCAACGTATAATCAAGCCACTCCTGCGCCTTCTCCTCCTCGCCCAACATGGAAATACAACAGGGAACGAGCACAGAGGACAAAGAGCGGATAGCATGGCTGTCATAAGGAACTTGATGGATTCGGGAACGTTCGATGACATGGAAAGCGATCTGCCCGGTTCTTCGCAGTAGCGCCTGCCTTACCCTAAGGCGTTCTTCTTCCGTCAGAGAGCCGTGAAGCCAATCATAGCCCCATGCCAACGCTCCGGCTATACGAAAAGAGCATTCGTCATTGTAATCCCGGCTAGTGGTACCATCCGTGTTCCAGCTAGCAGCATGAAGCAGCCACTCTTTAGCTTTGGCGGTAAGCACCTCGTCCTCCAACACAACTCCAGCTATAGCAAGATGCCGGACAGCATAGAAAACTTCCTGGCAGTCCATATACATCTGCCGCCATAGTTTGGCGACACGCTTATTATCTGGATACGGTGCAGGCTCGGGAATAAGTTCATGCTCTGTCCAGGGTAGAACGGAATGCTTCAGGAAGTCATCCCAGCCAGTTGAAATGGGGTCTTGACGGACAACTTCCCGGTAAGACGGAAGTTGCTCCGCTTGAAGCCAAAGCCGCGGATGGTTTGCGGAAGCAGCTGAGTATCGTTCTGTTCGGGAAGGCAGTGGCGTTAGCGGCAAGTTATCCTCCACCACAAAAGCTCTTACTTTACTCCATTCGGAACGGATATCATTCTCCCCGATAAGACTGTATCGCCAATAATACGAGCCGGGTGCCAACGGCTTATCCGGGGTGAACAAATTATAGGGAATTCGACTGTAGGTCAACGTACCTTCAGGTTCAAATTCAGTGTTTAAAGAGATTTGCAGCTCATACATACTCTCTTCCNNCCATATGACAGGTCGAGTACGCCGCTGGTAGGTTGAAATAAAGGTTCTAACATCTCTACTCCTCCGTATTCCGGGACTTTTCCTGAATCAGTCCCGCTTTAGGGTCAAGGCAGTAGACCACTACTTGCCCAGTTGTTGCTATTTGGATTCGGGGCGGTTCGCCCACCTGGCTCACTAGCTTCAGTACAGCAGGTTCGTGACCGTCCCGATAAACCGAAATAAAATCAACCGACGGACCTTTGTGCCGAAGCATAATGCCTCGTAGTAATCTACCCGGGTCTTCGGCAATACCCGGTGTGCGGATTTCATGCATAATGGAGCCGGGCGCCAGTAGAGTACTCGTGGATACTTCATACTCCCGGCCGGTGCTCACTCCCTCATAACGGATATTCCACTCCGTATTTAACGTACAATCTGTCTCATTTTTCATTGCGTACAGTACTTCTACTGAGTCATAACCCGCTTCCAGTCCGAGGACTGTCGGAGAGTCCGTCTGGACACGGTGAGGGTCGAACGGTAACACCAAATGTCCCGTCGGATGAAACCATAAGTCTACTTCCTCATCCCGCTCCGTCACCTGCTCAACATGAAACNNGCCGGTCTAGAACAGCTCCTTCATAGGCGCCGTCCGAGCGAATCCATAAGTACGTAGCGTTGCCTTCCTGGTGGAATTGCTTGCAGCTTCCGGTATGTGGGGCTTGAGAGCGAGCTCCGATGGTGACCGTGTTATGGCTCGCGGTTTCGGAATACCATTCCTTGCGCAAAACAGATCCGTAAGGAACCATGCCCAGCTCGGGAGTAACCTCCCCCCATCGGTGCATAATCGTGATATGAAGCTTGTCAAAATGTCCGTGTGATCCGCCATGCTCTCCGAAATCTGCCAGAACGGAAAGTGGATTGTCCGGGTGGCGGAGCATGGCGAAGCCAGAATCCGGCAGTAGGACAGAGTCCCTCACCGTATAAGTGGATTGAAGCTCCTTACTCTCACCTACTCCGTACAGCACCGCCTCCAGACCAATTCGTTCTCTCTGCCCGTATAAATACCTATAAGNNAAGGAACGCGCGCATAAGGACCATCATGTACGGCCGGAAGCTCCCCGTTATCGCTGCTAATCTCTACCAACAACTGAAACATGCCACGGATGGATTGTCCTTGATCACCTTTGGCCTCATAGAGATCAACTCCGAAGCGCCCAGCCATCTCGGCTGCTATGAGATAAGCCCGCAATACAAAAATATGGTAATATGTGCTGCCCTCAAATTCAAAACCATCTGACTTAACGCCAATGGATAGATGATGATAGTATCCGCCTTCCCCCTCCAGCAAAAAAGCGAGCTTTTCTGTGGTGCTTTTGGCGGCATATATGCAAGCCAGGCTGGCGTTCAGCCATGCGGTATAATTGCTCTCTGCATTCTTCTTCTCGTAAATGAGGATGTGGCGGTATTGCTCCATACTTTCCTCCAGCATCGTGAAGAACACTTGCAGCTTCAACTCTTCCTCCTCCACGAACGTCACGCCATGATCTACAAGAAGCAGATAGGCCCGAATAAGCGTGG
>DOJM01000382.1:0-358 GCA_003529225.1 Paenibacillus sp. | reverse complement strand
CCTTCCAGCTTGCAGCCCTTCGAGCAAGAAAAGACAACCGCATCTTGCTCCATAGCATCAAAGATAAGCTCAGTATGATGCTGGGGACATACATATTGGTGCCACCAGCCACCCGGTTCTGTCGGGAGCAGAATCTCTTCGCTCCGGAAGGGATGTAGCTCCATTTTCAATTTATCCACCTCAAGACCAACCCAGGAAAAAGTATCTGCTTTCTCCTTAAGGTTCATCATCGCATGAACAAACCTCCGTTAATTTCAATAATTTCGCCTGTCAGATAATCCGACAGCTCTGAAGCGAGGAAGAGTGCCACATTACTCACATCCTGTGGAGCACCTTCCCGGCCCAGCGGAATCTTCGC
>DOJM01000385.1:10511-10688 GCA_003529225.1 Paenibacillus sp. | reverse complement strand
AAAAAACATCGCTCTGAGTTTCGCTTGGAGAAGATGTGCACGACGCTACATGTGTCACGGAGCGGGTACTACAAGTGGCGGACAGAAAAAAACACACATAAGCTTCGTAAGGCTGCGATAATGAAGCGAATTTAGTATCATTTTGCTGACCATAAAAAGCGGTATGGGAGTCCGAAG
>DOJM01000385.1:0-10299 GCA_003529225.1 Paenibacillus sp. | reverse complement strand
GCCGGGAAGGCCGCTTATACCTAGCTAGCGTAATGGATCTGTACACGCGTGAAATCGTAGGGTGGCGCCTGGAGAAACATATGGAAACCAGCCTGGTTTTGGGCGCCTTGCAAGGAGCTTACGCAGCTAAACGACCCAAAGAGGGCCTACTGTATCATTCCGACCGAGGTTCTCAATATACTTCTTGTGAATACGCTAAACAGTTGAAGGAATACGGCATGGAGTCCAGCATGAGCCGTAGAGGTAACTGTTATGACAATGCCTGTATCGAATCGTGGCACAGCATTTTGAAATAAGGAACTCATCTACTGTAATCCGCGCTTTAAAACCAAGGAGCAAGCCTACCAGACGCTTTTTCAATATATTGAGTTTTACTATAACCGCAAACGAATGCATGGTTCGCTGGGGTATCTTTCCCCGTTCGTTTTGCTGAGCAATTTAACAGAAAACTGTTTCATGACTGTCCACTTTCTTGACAGAGGTCCATGGAGTCCGAAACCCTGAGCAAAGACGATTATTTAGTAAATAACATCAACTGAGTCCAAAACTCGCAGAAAATACTCTCTCCATTCGTGGAAAAACTAATGGGACAACAAAAGCGCTCCCCATAATTTGAATAGAATCTATTAAATTTATCATGCATTATTTAAATTTTCCCAATAAAAGAAGGGGAATANNTTAAAATATCTTATATTTAGATATACAATACTTCCTGGAAGGAGCAATAATATGCGCATTTTCATATATATAGGATTGGCTTTATTTGTGATCTCTGGTATATGTGTTGGCGGATTTACGACAGGTACTCAGCAAAGAGGGAATTTTTATTCGGAATCCAAAGAAGACCGTAAAATTAAAAACAAAGTAGCAAATTGGTCTGCTATAGGAGGAATTCTTTCCTTGGCTATAGCTGGGCTCATATATTTGTTGTGATATCTACCTCACTCAAGTTTAAGAGTGGTAAAATCAGCATTTATTCTGATCATCCGACATAATATTATTATTTTTCTTGCAAAGGTATATCTTTCATAGGATAATATGGGTATATTTTCCTAGCAAAAGTTGGAAATGGATATTATCTGAGAGGAAGTAGACAATTGAAAACAAAGAAACCTTTTTTTAAAAAATGGTGGTTTTGGCTCATTATTGTTTTTGTTGTAATAGGGGTGATTGGATCACAGGGGAATGATAGTGAACCTACAGTATCAAAATCAGAACCAGCAGTGGCAAAGGTAGATGATACTGCAGCAACAGAGAAGCCGGTCGAAACGGAAAAGCCTACCAGCAAGCCTACTGAAGAGCCAAAGGAAACGATGATAACTGAAGTTGGACAAACCATTACAACGAAGAATTTTAAGCTTACAGTTGAATCTCTTGATAAGCCTAAGGGAAACGATTATGTAAAACCATCAGAGGGTAATGAGTTTGTAGAAATCGGAATTATACTTGAGAATATTTCCAGTAAAGATTATATGGTAAGCTCTATGCTAATGTTCAATGCATACCAAGACAGCTTCTCCATAAATGAAGATCTCATGGCTCATACTTTGGATAGTCAAGTAGGAACAATGGACGGAGCTTTAGCTGCGGGAAAGAAAATTCGTGGCAAACTCGCTTACCAGCTTCCTAAGGATTGGAAAGAGCTTGAAATCAATACTGATTTTACGGTTTTAAGTTTTAGTTCAGATGGAGAAATCAAAATAGTTCTTCAAAATAAATAGGATATCTCACATATAAGAGTCTCGCCAAAGCTGGTGGGGCTTTTTTATTGTTAAACCTGATAATCACATTTACATAAAGTACCAAACGGATTATATTGAAAGCACAGTAAAAAAGATAAGGGGTGTTGAATTTGGTGAAGATTTTTAATGAGAGTACAGTCTCTTTTAAACAAAAGTTATCTCCGATTCCTGAGTTTGCTTGGCACACGAGTGAGAGATTAGCTGAGATCGCTAATTCTAAACATCTTGTCTTCGACATAAGATCGCTAGATCCAGATAAATATTCATTTCCTTATCATTTTCATAGAAACGCTGAGGAGATATTTGTGATTTTAACGGGAAAAGCGATGTTAAGAACTCCCGAGGGTTTTACCGAAGTTTCTGAAGGGGATGTGATATTTTTTGAAATGGGACCTGAGGGTGCGCATCAACTTTATAATCATACGGAAGTACCATGCCGGTATCTTGATCTCCGAACGAATCAGGGTATAGATGTTTGCGAATATCCGGACTCAGGTAAAATCAACATTCTCCCCTATCAAGAAATCTATCAGGCGGATCAAAAAGCGGACTATTATAAAGGAGANNCAGGTAAGGGAGAAATGGAACGGAATGGAGGCTCACACTTGATTCAAGATCGATGGTTTACGGTCACGAAAATGGATCCAATTACTTATGCAATCAGTGAATATGGACATTGGGAAAAGGTGCACTCTTTTTTGTTGTTAGGGAAAGAACAAGCGGTGTTGATTGATACGGGATTAGGCATCGATAATATAAAAAGAATAACGGATCAGTTAACGGATTTACCTATCGCTGTCATCACTACGCATGTGCATGCAGACCATATAGGCAGTCATGGACAATTTGAGACGATCTATGTTCATAAAGAGGATGAGGATTGGCTGATTAATGGAATACGAGGTTTGTCCCTTGCCCAGATCAGAAAAGATATGAGCCGAGATATTACTCTTCCTGTTCCTGAGACGTTTGATCCTAATACGTATACGCCTTATCAAGGGAAACCAACAGCTCTATTGCGAGAGGGAGATGTGCTTGATTTAGGCGGGCGTAGATTAGAAATTTACCACACACCAGGTCATTCGCCAGGTCATATTAGCATCTTTGATCATGCCAACGGGTATCTGTTTACAGGGGATTTGTTGTATGATGTTACGCCAATTTATGCTTTTTATCCCTCTACTAGTCCGGCAGATTTAGTGGCTTCTTTAGAAAAGATTACGCAAATTCCAAATGTATCTCAAGTATTCGGCTCTCATAATACGTTGGGGCTAGATCCAGCTATTTTGCAAGAGGTTATTAAGGCAGTTCGTGAATTACGTGAACGGGATCTTGTTGCTCATGGTACGGGCATTCATCAATTTAACGGATTTAGTGTGCAATTTTAAAATGAATGTTGGATGCAGCGAAAACGGCCCTCTCAAAAGGACCGTTTTTTTGTCCTTCCTTAAGGTTTTCAAAATTTCTAATTGGGAAAGGTATAGTGAAGTAATAATAGGCGGAAAGGGGGCATTTATTCGGATACGATCGACCTGAAGAATGCATGTAATTGTTGAACTTGGGAGTAAGCTTCTTTGAACTGTTTGTCGGATTGTTGAATGGGCAATAAGCCTGGCAAGAAGGAAATGCTATACACAGGTATTTCATTACTGTTCATGTATATTTTAAGCGTAAGTTCCTCGATAACATCAGCCTCTTCGTCAGCACTATTAAGCACATGAATATCCGCACTTGAAGCAGTTGATTTGCTGTTTTGTTGTCGTTTAGATACTTTTGAAAGGGTTAGTGCGTTAACAACAATTTCTGATCCCATTATATTGTCGAACGAGTATAGCTTTGCTATTGCTTTTTTGCTTGTTTTTGGATTGCTGGTACCTATTGCTATTTTTTTATAAGGTTCGTTAAGGGCGATCAAGTGAGATTGATTGGGCGGAATGAATGTTTTGGTGAATATAATATTAAAAGATGAGGTTGCGTTTAAAAGCTTAGAAAGTTCAGAAGAAGTAGATAGTTTTTTTAATTCTAGAATAACGGCACTTAGAATTAAGACTCCTCCTACAATGGCAAACATATACATCAAAAAAATCAGCATGTAATTACACCTCCAATGATCTCAGTAGAACAAGATTTATTGCTTATTGAAAGATATGCCTGAATCCTCTCTACTAGTATCTGTTAAAAGCGGAAATCGTGGGAATTTAGGAAATGACTACTGAATAGAAAAAGAGAAAGCACCCAGAGTTCTGCCGATTTTGCAAGCTGAGTGCAAAATTGGGGCAACTGCTGGAGTGCTTTGTCGAGAGCTTTTTAAAATAAATATGTNNTGAAATTGAAGGCTGTGATTTGATCGGTATAAACAATTAGCTGTTTGTATTCGATCGGAGATTCATAGTGAGTATAGGGTCTTACAGAAACATCATTAAGGACTACAAAGTTATAGCTGAAATTTTTATCGGGATG
Organism: Paenibacillus sp.; assembly: GCA_003529225.1. GTDB lineage: Bacteria > Bacillota > Bacilli > Paenibacillales > Paenibacillaceae > Paenibacillus_AQ > Paenibacillus_AQ pseudetheri. The sequence continues at coordinate 6,097 of DOJM01000385.1, read as the reverse complement.
TTCCGCACCTAAATAAGATATGTATTCATCTACAATGACATCATCCATTAAAGATTTTAAGTCAAAAACATCCTCTTTATTTGAGGTGGAAGGGGAGATGGTCCCTTGAATACTGCCGAATGAGGTGAGTAGATTTACTTTTTTTCCACTAGCTTGATCGTTATTTAACAATAAGCCAGAGAGTTTAACAAGTGCATCGACTTTAAAATCGACGAGGGTTCTAATTTTTGAGTTGTTCAAAACGAGACACTTCCTTTCAATTTGAAATCCTGTAAACATTATTCGACATATAACCACATAATTCCTATTAGGTCATCAAAAATACATATATACAAACACACCCCCCTCCATTGAACAATGAGTGAGGCGTGTTTATCTATGGATAGATTTAATTCCTGATCGTTACTCGTGTTCCAATCGGAACAATCGCAGCTAGTGCTAACACATCCTCATTGTACATACGAATACAACCGTGGGATACTTCGTGCCCTATGGATGAGGGATCATTGTTTCCATGTATCCCGTAGTGAGGCTTAGATAGACCCATCCAAAAGACCCCAAATGGACCGCCTGGATCGGGTTGTTTGTTAATGATTGTGAATTCACCGAGTGGTGATTGAGTTAACATTTTACCGATTCCGACTGGGAAGCCCCTGATCACAATGTCGTTATCAAGAAGATAAAGCATACGCTGCGTCAGATCAACTATAATCCGGTAATTTGGCATTGTGCAACACTCCTTTCTAATTAAGATATGAGCAGGATTCCTAAACGGTTATTCATTAAAAATGGTCATTTTAGTACATGCGAACAAATGTTCCTGTATAGATAAATGGAGTTAGATAACAGTAAAAAAGCTGTTCTGCATTTGCAGAACAGCTTTTTGAAAAATAAAAGAAAGTATATATTTTACGATATACACTATCCTTATACTTCTCGTAGAAACGGATACCGTCATTTAAATGACGGTATCCGTTTCGTTTGGTAGGAGTGCAACTTAGTGGATATCTCGAAATAATCCGATAACTCTGCCGAGAATGGTCACGCGATTAAGGCGAAGAGGCTCGTACGCCGGATTCTCCGGCTGAAGACGTATATGATCACGTTCTTTATAAAAAGTCTTAACGGTTGCTTCATCTTCTTCGGTCATAGCTACAACGATATCTCCGTTATCAGCCGTTTGTTGTTGACGAACAATAACATAGTCGCCATTCATAATCCCAGCTTCGACCATACTGTCACCTTGAACCGATAACATAAATACTTTGTTATCTCCAACATAGTGAGTTGGAAGCGGGAAGTAGTCTTCAATATTCTCAGTAGCAGTGATAGGAACCCCGGCGGTAACCTTACCTACGACAGGAATGCGAGCGACGGTTTGCGCGAAATGATGGACATTCTCGGAATCCTCTTGGCCAAGTAATTCTATCGCACGAGGCTTCGTTGGATCTCGACGGATAAGTCCCTTCTTCTCTAGCCGATCCAAATGACCGTGAACTGTGGAGCTGGAAGCAAGACCAACAGCTTCTCCAATCTCCCGGACGGAAGGAGGATAACCCTTGCTGCGGACTTCGCTACGTATAAATTCCAGGATCGCCAGCTGGCGACTTGAAATCTTTGACATTGGAATCAACCCCATATAGTAATGTTTGGGAAAATTATAACATAGAACTACCGTTCGCACAAACATAAGTTCTAACTATTATAAATATTAATTCGAAAGAGTTANNCTTGTATTGATTGCGTTTCCTTCATCTAAATGAAAAGAGTGATTCTTTATATGAAGAATATGGTAAATATTAACCTCTGAAAAAAAGAGAACAATTGTTCTAAAATAGTATTGAACAAAACACATGTTCGTGTTATTATAATTTCAAAAGTAAGAACAAGTGTTTGGAGGATGATATTCATGTTAAAATACAGTACATACCGTAGCATCTACGATAAAGCCCCAGTGGTTGAATCTTTAGGACATAATCCTATTACCCGTTATTCAGCTCAGATTAAAGAGATTACAGAGCTTTTGCTTGAAGGCTTGATGCGTTTGTTCGGTAGAGATTATGTTATTAAACTGACATTGATCATTGTGCTCGTACTATCAGGACTTACAGTAGTAGGTAATGTATTTGCAGGATCTACTACTTTAATGAAGGATGAGAAGCGCGTAGTGGTTGAACGTGGAGATACACTTTGGAGTATTGCTCTTGAGAATAAACCTTCTGATATGAAGACGGCTGTATATATAGAAGGAATTAAAAAATCCAATGGTATTAAAGGTAGTCAGATTGATGCTGGAGATATTCTCACTTTACCTATTTATTAATATGCTAAGAACATAATAAGAGGACATGAAGAGCTTGCAGGGAGTAAACCTTGACAAGCTCTTTTTCTCATGGCAGAGTTAGAATTAATTTATAAAGGGAGGGAAAGTTTTGAATATTGATGAGTTGGTCGCGCGTATTAACGAATTGGCACGCAAACAGAAGAGCGTAGGCCTTAATCAAGAGGAAACGGCGGAACGCGCCAAGCTTCGTGAAATTTATTTGGGGAATATTCGCAATAACNNTGGTTCAACGCAACACGCAGCAAATTAATAAGCAAAGAAAGAAACAGGGGAAGGAAACGATTTACGCATCTAAATCTAAATCTCCTGGTAAGAACAGCGAAACCTTTAAAGGCCGTAACATTGTATTTCCAGTAGTGTTATTAGTGCTTGGTACTATGTTTTGGATGATTGGTTCAGTGGACCAAGCCAAAGGTAATGGTATGCTTATGAACTGGTTAGGAGTCGTTTTGTACTACTTACTAGCGGCACTTCTGTTCTTCCGACGTCCGTACTTGAAGGTAGAGAATGCTAGACTATCAACTATAAACTTCAATCGCGAACGTTATCTGCCAGCTTCTGATATTGAGAAAATTATCCTTTCGCGTGGAGCTGTTGTAATTAAGCATAAAGGCAAACGTACGAAATGGATTTTTACCAGACTTATGAATCGTTATGATACCAATGCGATGGGGACTCGACTGGAAGCATTCGCAAAAGCTCACCAAATTGAAGTAGTTCACGAATAGAAATTAACCAGCCATGGGAGAGGGAGACCTGTAATGCCAATTTCCGCCGTACTATTTGACCTTGATGATACACTGCTCTGGGATGATCGGAGCGTTAATGAAGCATTTCGTTCTGCATGTGAAGCCGCTGGGGATACGATTGATCCACAAGAACTGGAACTTGCGGTGCGTAAAGAAGCCATTGGACTATATGAATCCTACGAAACGAACCCGTTTACAAAGATGATTGGGATTAATCCGTTTGAAGCACTTTGGGGGAACTTTACTGCAGGTGAACAGCCGGAATTCCGTCAATTAGAGCAGCTTGCGCCGGGATATCGTAAAGAGGCATGGCGTCGTGGTCTTGCAGCACTTGGTGTAGAGGACGAAGCTCTTGCTGAGACATTATCAGCCAAATTCGCAGCAGAGCGTAGAAATCGACCTTACATCTATGAAGAAACGATTCAGGTGCTGGAAGAACTGAAGGGAAAAGTGAAGCTATTGCTTCTGACTAATGGATGCCCTGCATTGCAACAAGAGAAACTAGATGGCGTACCTGAAATCGTTCCTTTCTTTGATCACATCGTGATTTCTGGAAGCTTCGGCAAAGGAAAGCCGNNGCCCTAGAACTTTTAGATATTGCACCTGAGCAAGGAGTTATGGTCGGAGATAAGCTCACAACGGATATTCGTGGTGGGTTGGCAACAGGTTTGACTACGGTTTGGATTAATAGAAAAGGCAAACAGCCAGATCCGGAAATTCAGCCGGATTATGAAATCAAACATCTTGGAGAGCTTCTTTCATTAGTCCAATCTTTATAAAATAGAGTGAAGCTTCATTCATTTAAGCTTTAAGAAGGCAGTGAGTTCCTAGGTTACTAGGAGACTTGCTGTCTTTTTTATATTTACATCATATTTAGTATGATAGATGAGATTCACTTGTATATGATTTAAGTCACAGGAGTTTAGATGAATTGATGCGAAATACTGAAAAACCAATAATAATGTGTATAATAGATGGAGAATGTATAACATGAATTGGTAGATTCTTAATATTCAAATCGACTGGGAGGAATCTAAATGAAGATTTCAAGAACAATATTTCCTTTATTATTAGGTGCAACACNNTTACATTGGAATCCTGAAGAGGTTGTTGTAAATCAGAAGGTGACCTTTGAAGCAGTGGTGACGCAAGACAACTTGGCAGTAGATGACGCGAAAGAGGTTCTGTTCGAAATTGTGAGTAAAGATGATAGTGAACAGAAAATTGAATTTAAAGGGAAGCTAGTCAGTGATGGAATCTATCAAGCAGAGGGAACACTTGCGAAAGAAGGACAATATATTGTTACATCACACGTAACTGCTAGAACTCAGCATTCTATGCCTAATAAAGAACTCTCTGTAAACCCATAATTAAAAGAATAGGAATTCCTATGATTACAGATAATGCCGATTGGAAAGGAAGGCTTTTCGAAATTCCTTTATTCTGCTAAACTTACTCTAATGTTTTACTGGGGGGACTATACGTTGGCTAAATATACACTTGAGGAAAGCTTACAACAAAGAATATTAATTCTGGATGGTGCAATGGGCACAATGATCCAACAGGTGCCTCTGACAGGTGAGGATTTTGGTGGGGAAGAATTGGACGGCTGTAATGAAATGCTAGTATTAACACGTCCAGAAGTAATTCAGACGATTCATGAGCAGTATCTCGAAGCAGGTGCTGATCTCATTGAAACGAATACATTTGGTGCAACGTCTGTTGTACTTGCTGAATATGATATTCCGCAGCGGGCTCGTGAAATTAATCTGGTTGCAGCAAAGCTAGCTCGCAATGCCGTTGATAAATATGATACACCAGATCGTCCCCGCTATGTCGTAGGTGCGATGGGTCCTACAACAAAGACACTCTCTGTTACAGGAGGCGTCACTTTCCAAGAGCTCGTTGATAGCTACCAGGAACAGGCAGTGGCATTAATTGATGGTCAAGTAGATGCGTTATTGCTAGAGACCTCTCAGGATACTCTGAACGTGAAAGCTGGAAGTATTGGTATTCGAAATGCATTTGAGAAGACGGGTATCAAATTGCCAGTGATGATTTCGGGAACAATAGAGCCGATGGGTACCACACTTGCCGGTCAGAACATTGAAGCATTCTATATTTCTTTAGAACATCTGAAGCCTATCTCTATAGGTCTGAACTGTGCGACGGGTCCAGAGTTCATGCGTGATCATATTCGTTCACTTTCTGCAATCTCTTCAGCGGCGGTGAGTTGTTATCCGAACGCTGGACTGCCAGATGAGAATGGGCATTATCATGAATCCCCTGATTCTCTTGCGCGTAAAATTGCTGCGTTCGCAGAAAAGGGATGGCTTAACATTGCGGGAGGTTGTTGCGGAACGACACCGGAACATATCCGTGCTATGTCGGAGGCCCTTTCACAATTCCCTCCACGTCCGCTTGCAGGAAATCATCCACCGGCACTTTCAGGGATTGAACCTGTTTATATTGAGAACGACAACCGTCCATACATGGTAGGTGAACGTACGAATGTATTAGGGTCGCGTAAGTTTAAACGTCTTATCGTCGAAGGTAAATATGAGGAAGCCTCAGAAATTGCCCGTGCACAGGTGAAGAGTGGTGCTCAAGTTATCGACGTCTGCGTGCAAGATCCGGACCGTGATGAGACTGAAGATATTAAGCTGTTTCTAGAATTAGTTGTAAAAAAGGTTAAAGTGCCTTTGATGATCGATACTACCGATCCGAAGGTTATTGATCTGGCATTAAAGTACTGTCAAGGTAAGGCGATAATTAACTCTATTAACCTTGAAGATGGTGAAGAAAAATTTGAGCTGGTCACTCCATTGATTCATAAGTATGGCGCAGCTATCGTAGTAGGTAGNNGCTACGGACAAACTGGAAGTTGCCAAACGCTCCTACGACTTACTAGTGAACAAATACGGATTAGCTGGAGAAGACCTTATTTTCGACACGCTTGTGTTCCCTGTAGGAACCGGGGATGAACAATATATTGGCTCTGCTA
>DOJM01000387.1:1062-2832 GCA_003529225.1 Paenibacillus sp. | reverse complement strand
TACAAGCTTTTATTCACAGCAGGTACCTGCGTAGCCACTCTTCCACTAACAAAAATATAAAAGGCAAACGACACCGCAGACATCAAACCGAAAACAATACCACTCATAGTCATTTCGCCTACACTAGGTTCTAGAATCCCCCCAGCTAATATGGTTCCTATCAAAAGGATAACCATTGAAATTATTTTCTCTCGACTAGGCCATTTTCTATCTACAACAGCCTCCAGAATCACACCAATCCAAGTAAATTGGAATAAGAGAACGATCGCAATCGAAGCAGGTAATTGTTCAACGGCAAACCCATAGAAAATACCCGTCNNTCATACTAATGGTAATCCCTGCGCCTAACAACGAAGCACCTACCTTTAACCCGAGTTTTTTTCGGGAAAATAATACAACTAACAAGAGCAGCATGCACCACCCAAAAAAGTATTGCGACCCGACCAGTTGCTGCATTCTAAAGCCATCGTTCATTCCAAGCTTGACGATCGTAGACAGCGATCCATAACTACATGCTCCTATAAATACTAGTAAAGCATATTTGAGTAACTTCATATTCATCTTAATTTTCTTTCCTTTCTATTGAACCGCCCTATTGAACCGTCCAAATCACATAATAAAGCCCCTTGTCATCGAAATGACAAGGGGCGACTGAAACCAAAGAATACATCTTTGACAAAATTCCGCCACTCCATCCACTGGATAGAGTTTGGTTTATTTACTTATAACAATACGAATTATAATATGATAAATCACACAGGGTGTCAACTTGAAATGTTTACAATAACTTTATTTCGGCTATATTTCAAACTCTTCTGTTGAATTTGAAAGACCACCATTCTGTACACCGCTATTATTGGCTACAGCAAGAACATACACCTTATATTTGACACCTTTAACAATTGAATCTCCGTTAACATCCCTTGTCGCAGTGAATATTGAAGGATTCGTCCCGTTAGGGGTTACAGACGTATAATACGAGGATCTCACCTCAATAGCATCCGCAGAACCAAACCCTTGTTTAGAAGGAACCACCAATACTCGATATTCTGAAATATTGGACTCATTGGCTGATTTTACGAAACTAATCAGGATTCTGCCATTGTCCTCTTTATAAGTTACATTGGTTACAGAGATCACTGGGCTCTTAGTCGTAGATAACGTAATGGCTGATGATTCCCCGGATATTGCATTTGGACCCGCATAATTTCCGTTGCCGACAGATAATACATACACTTTATAACTAATTCCAGCCTTTATTAAATTACCACGTACGTCTCTGGCGGAAGAATCTAATACTTGACTGGTACTGCTGCCTGATGTACTTACCGAGGTGTAATTAGCACTGGATACATTATTTGCATCAGACAGGCTAAAGCTACTGTAATATGACGTAGGTACCACCATAATCCGGTATTGGTTGATGTACGTTTCATCTGTGGCATGGCTAAACGACACTTTCAAATCCCGGCCATCGCCATAGTCATTTACATCGCTAACACTCAAGTTTGTAATGGCTTTCACGCTAGAATCATTCAACAAAGTAATAACCGATGAAGCGGAAGAGAGCACATTCGAATCCCAATAAATCCCGCTTCCGATGGATAACACATATACTCTATAGCTAGTTCCATTCTTTATCGAAGCTCCGAGAACGTCTCTAGTTGACGAATTCAATACTTGACTGGTAGAAGACCCAGATGTACTCACCGATGTATAGTTGCTACTTGATACATTATTCGCTTCAGCTAAACTAAAGCTACTGTAATA
>DOJM01000387.1:622-892 GCA_003529225.1 Paenibacillus sp. | reverse complement strand
CGATACTGGCTAATATAGGTTTCGTCCGTCGCATGAGTAAATGATACCTTCAAATCTCGGCCATCATTATAGTTGTTAACGTCGCTAACATTTAAGTTAGAAACCCCTATGTTGGACAGCGTAATTGCAGATGAAACAGAAGACAACACATGATTAGCTGCATTACTGCTGTCAATCGCCATGACAAACACTCTGTAGCTGACGCCTGTTTTAACAAGAGCTCCGTCCACATCTCTGGCTCCTGAGGATAAAATTTGGCTAATATTATTA
>DOJM01000387.1:0-587 GCA_003529225.1 Paenibacillus sp. | reverse complement strand
AATTCGAATAATTAGTAGCTTTGACAACTAATATCCGATAAGAACTTATCTTTGACTCATCTGACAGCTTATTAAAGCTTACCGATAAATCTCTTCCATCTCCATAATCACTTATATCATTTACTTGTACATTACTTATTGCTGCTACAGTCTTATTCACTAGTGTCATAGTGGAGGACCCACTAGAAAGTGCACTGGCATTACTTCCTTTGCCAACGGTCAAGACATAAGCCACATACGCTTGATCACTTTTAATTAAATCACCATCAACAGTCCTCGAAGCAGAAGTCAATTTAATCGAAGGATTAGTACCTGTTGGTAATACAGTAGAGTAATTGTAAGAGGCTATCGTTTGTGCGGACGACAAATTGAGAATATTCCCTGATTTCACAATCAAAACACGGTAATGATCTACTAGTGACTCATTTGCCGCTCGAGTGAAGCTAACCTGAAGATCACGACCATCACCGAAATCACTGACATCCTGCGCTGCTACGTTGGATACTGGCCCTGCATTTCCAACGTTCGAGGCTGAAGTCGTTATAGTAACAACTTGCGTCTTGTGGTTCCATCCCACTTCATGGCCT
>DOJM01000389.1 GCA_003529225.1 Paenibacillus sp. | reverse complement strand
ATCATTGTTGCCAACACAACCAGGAACAGAAAGTCCCTGCCCTTGAACTGAAATCTGGCGAATCCATAGGCTACGAGCGTGCATGAAACCAGTTGACCGAACGTCGACAGGATGGTAATAATCAGTGTGTTTTTCAGAAACATATTGAAAGGTTGAATGTTCCACGCCTCTGCAAAATTGCTGAACTTCCATACAGAAGGAATCCATTTAGGTGGAAAAAGATACAGCTCGGACTGTGACTTGAGCGCAGTCGTAACCGCCCAGAACAGCGGGGCCATGAACAACAGTGAAAAAAAGAGAAGCAGGACGTATACGAGTATTTTCTTCACAAAGAACGTCTCCTTCCTTGAGCCTTTAGCTTCTCCTGAGGATTCTTCTTCATTTCACCTTCGTAAAACACCCAGGCTTCCGAGGATTTGAACACCAGGAAGGTCAAGCCGAGCACGATCAGGAACATGAACCAGGCGTTAGCTGCCGAATATCCCATTTTGAAATACTTAAACGCATTCTCATACATGTACATGGCATAGAAATAGGTTGCTTTCATTGGACCGCCTCCGGTCAGCAATAAAGCCAGAGTCAGCTGCTGGAAGGCTGCAATGATGGAAGTAATTAAGTTGAATAAAATCGTCGGAGTGATCATCGGAATCGTCACACTGAAGAATTGTCTGATCTTACCAGCACCATCAATGGAAGCGGATTCATAAAGATCTCTCGGAATCCCTTTGAGGCCAGCCAGAAAGATCAGCATCATCGAGCCTTGTCCCCAGAGACTTGCGACCACCATCGCTACTAATGACCATTGCTTATCGTTGAGCCAATCAGGACCCTGAATACCGATCAGGGACAGGAAGTAATTCAGAATCCCGTAATCACCGCTGTACACCCAAGACCAGATCATAGCCAGAGCGACACCAGATATAACGGAGGGAATATAAAAGGCGGTTCGAAATATGGCACTGCCCCTTGTCTTCTGATTCAAGAGAATCGCAAGCCCAAGCGCCACAATGATGTTCAATGGAACGAACAGAGCCGCAAATTTGAGGGTGACCCCGAGTGAGGTCCAGAACAACGGATCATCCGTAAACATTTCCGCATAATTGCCAAACCCGATAAAGTGCACTTCGCCGACAATCGGCCAATCAAAAAAAGAGATGATAAGGGAAAATAACAATGGCCCCAAGGTAAACACGAGGAATCCGAAGATCCAAGGAAAAATGAAGAGGTAGGGAACAGCCCAACCCCAACTACGTTTTCGTGTAGGCTTGAGCTGGGCCATAGGCTCCCCTGCTTGATGCAGAAAGGTCTGAGCCATCTCTTAACCTTCTTTCTGTAAATGTGTTATTTTAAATAACGTTCACTATCTTTAACAGCTTGATTCAGCACTTCCTGGGCGTTGCTGCCGTGCATAACCGCTTCCACTGCAGCAGAGAGCTGGCGGTTCACTTCATTCCATTTTGGATTGAGCAGGAACGCCGGTGTATTGCTGGAACGCTCCAGCATCGTGTAATACGGTTTATAGAGCGGGTCCTGATCTTTCTTCAGCTCGTTTACGACACTGACCCTTACAGGCAGATCCGCCACACGCATCTTGATCGAATCATTAGACACATAGAATTTCACGAATTCCCAGGCCAGATCTTTCTGCTTCGAATCCTTGGCGATGGACAAAGCGGACTCCGCAAGCACCCCTTTGACTGGTTTGCCCGGGAACGCCGGGATTTCGACCGTACCTACATTTATGCCTGCCGTCTTGAACGATTCCAGCGGCCAGATACCGCTCTCCCACATAGCGATTTTACCTGCTTTAAAAATGTCATCTCCGCTCTGCTGGCCTTTGCCTCCGGTCAGCACAGCCGAGCCGTTCTTAACCATGTCGCCGAGCATCTGGATGGACTCAGCTGTCTCTTTGCTGTTCATAAATCCTTCAATCGTTTTGCCGTCATCAGAGATGAATGAGCTTCCGTTGCTCCATACGAAGCTCTGAAGGTCATACGTATCGTTCTCAGCGCGAACCCCGAACCCGTACTGCTTCTTCGACTTATCGCTGAGCTTAGCCGCGATGTCCTGGAACTCCTTCCATGTCCATCCATCTTTCGGATAAGGGATCTTGGCATCGTCGAACAACTTCTTGTTGTAATAGACCACGCGTGTGGTGAACCCTGCCGGAATGCCATATAGCTTGCCGTCAATTTTGCCATAGTTGAACAATCCCGGATAGAAATCTTCGATGTTCAATTCTTTATCTTTGCTCGAATAGCTGTCCAGTGGTTCCAGAGATTGATGATAGGTTGGGAAATCCCACATATACATCACATCTGGCGGATTGGTTGCCCCGAATCCGGCGGCAAGCTTCTGGTCAAAACCGTCTGCATAAGCCTCTACCTGAACCTTCGTACCCGGATGGGCTGCTTCGAATTTCTTGGCGATGTCTTGCTCAATCTTGAGCGCGTCTCCGGTATCCCATGTCGCAAAACGAAGCGTCTTCGTCTCCCCTGAGCCTGCAGCATCTGTGGATGTTGAAGGCTCACTGTTCCCCTGNNCGCAAGCTGTGACCATAGTTGCCATTAACGTAGTGGCAAGTACAATAAGAGAAATTTTCTTTTTCACTGTGGCAGCCTCCCCTTTGAATGAGGTAATAATAATTGAACCGCTTTCATCTTAACTTTTATGAAAGCGGTTCAAAACTGATATCTATTCGAATGTTTGCGTACTTTTGTTCGATTTACAGGCCGGGGTGTCCATCTGTTCGAATCACGGCGTCTTTTTGTTGTATGCGGTAATAACTAGGCGTCTGACCCGTGCAGCGTTTGAACCATTTGCTAAAATATTTGCTGTCGCCCAGCCCTGTCCGCTCCGCAATATCCTGCATCGTCAACTGCGTATCCCGCAGCAAGGCCTTGGCAAGCTTAAGCTTCCTTTTATATTGAAAAGCCACAAAGCTGTCGCCCACCGTCTTCTTAAACAGGATCGAGAAATGGCTTCGGCTAAGTCCCACCTGGCTCGCCAAATCGCTAACTGACCAATCCGCCACAGGGTTCTCATG
>DOJM01000250.1:3986-17846 GCA_003529225.1 Paenibacillus sp. | reverse complement strand
CAAAAGACTCGTTATGTATAGGCTTTTTTATAAAACCAGAAGGTTGAACGTCAAATAGTTGAACATGATACTCTTCGTGGCTCGATACGTAAATCAACCGAACCGTATCATTATCACAATCTCTCCGTAAGATATGACCCGCTGTTATTCCGCTTATTCCCTTCATCTCAATATCCATAAAAATAAGATCAAATGGACAACCATGTTGAATTGCTTTCGTGAAACTTTCACCAGAATAGAATACGGATACCTCTATTTTTACAGTCTGCTGAATGGGATGGTTAATGATCAATCTCTCAATATATTCCGTTGCCTTGAAATCATCATCACAAATAGCAATATGTATCATGTGAAATTCCCCTCCTGTGTTATAAATAATAATACATTATATGGGAGTGTAATCAACCTTTATCCTTTTAGGGATCACTTGGAAGCGGCGAAAGTTACATTTATTCCCGTGTTTTTTACCATAGCGATTAGTAATTCTAGTAAATATGCTAATTTGATATCAATTAGTAGTAGACGGTATGGAGGAGTTGAAAAATGAATACAACAATCTTTGAAGCTGAGGGATTAACTAAACAGTACGGCAGTGCAAATGCGCTTCAAAATATAAATATGCAGATTAAACAGGGTGATATCTATGGCTTTGTAGGTGAGAATGGAGCAGGTAAAACCACACTCATGGAAATAATTAGTGGATTAGTTTATCCTACAAAAGGGACTATCCAATTGATGGGTAAAAGTGGTGAGAAGGACATCGCACGGATCAGAAAAAAAATGGGAGTTTTAATAGAGCTCCCTGCCCTCTACCCCCATATGAATGCCGAAGAGAATTTAAACTTTTATTGCAAGATTCATGGGATTTCGGATTTCAATAGAATTAAAGATGTACTGCATCTAGTGGGACTAACGGACGTTGAAAACAAAAATACATCAGACTATTCTCTGGGTATGCGTCAACGCTTAGGGCTGGCCATCTCCCTTCTCAACGAACCGGAATTTTTAGTGTTGGATGAACCGATTAATGGACTTGATCCTACAGGAATCGTAGAGATGAGAAAATTATTGGCTAAGCTGGCACATGAAAAAGGGGTTACCATCTTGATTTCTAGCCATATTTTGAGTGAACTCCAATTGCTCGCTACCAAATTCGGATTTATTCATAAAGGGCAGTTAATTAAGGAGGTGTCTGTGGAAGAACTTTTGCAATCAGCCGAAACGCAAATTTGTATTAAAACCGTTGAAATAGAAGCAGCAATAAACGTGCTTAAGAACGATCTTAATATTCATTCGATTACATTGTCAGAAGCCGGAGAAATATTGGTTCCCAAGGATTTGACAGATCTTGAACAGTTAATGTCAACGTTAATTAGAAATGGGATTCCACTTGAAGGAATCAACCTGACCACTGCAAATCTTGAGCACTATTACATGGATCTGATAGGAGAATGAGCAATGAGGGATTTTCTGAGAGCTGAGTCTTACTTTATGAAAAGGGATACCATGTTTAAGGGGATTTCTCTGCTGTTCCTTATAGCCAGTCTGGTACTAGCATTCTGGATTGGCAGGAAATCTGGTTTTGAAATCGGTAATCTCGCGGAACCCTTAACGATTGTGACACCTTTATCTTTATTTTTTTATTTTATTATTCCAGTCTACGTATGTTTTTTTGCAACCGAAGGATTTGAATATGGATCTATCAAAGTTATCCTGGCTTCTGGACAAAGTAGGTTTATCTATATCACGGGGAAATACCTTTCTGTTTTTAAAATTATTATATGGTGGATTTTACAATTTACAGTAGTGTTTTATCTCGCTTACTTGATAGCTGCTTTGATAATTGGGACTGACATCGGTAATCGTAATTTTTCTGCTGACTTGATTCAGGTTTCCCGTGTATTGGGATTAAATGTCCTTTATTTATCAGCTTATGCGGCTCTAATCATTATGGTAGGTATTCTTATTAAAAGAACGGCCTCAGCGGTGGTTGTAACTTTTCTAATTATATTCGGCGACTTCATGATATCGGGTTACTTCCGTGATGTGTCCTCTGCATGGTTAAGGGCGGTTTCAAACCATACCTTAACGACCCAGGTTATGAAATTTTCCGGAATCTATGTCGTCAACTCGCAACATATAGTCCTGACCGGAGCAAAAAGCTTTATGGAAGTGGTGCTGATCCCTGTGATTATCATAGCCATCAGTTTGTCTGTCACCTATATTTCGTTTGGAAAAAGAGATATACATGCGTAGATACGAGGAGGAATTGAAATGGATAGGGGCAATAGATCACCTAAAACGATCGTTATTGTAGGTGCGTTGATAGCTATTGTAGTTTTTATTGCTCTTTTTGTTGGTATTGAGATGGGATGAGGCTAGTATACAATCTCCGGCAACAATATTGCCAGAAGATTTTTTTTGTTCAGGGCTTGTTTTTGATTGGACTGTTATCGGAAGAGTACTGAAAGTCACAGAGGATTATTTTAATTATCGATATAATGAAAGCGTTATCTTTTTATTGCAGTTTACTTAAATTAAAAGGAGATAAGCTATGAGAGTGAGCAAAGTTTCTTTTAACCAGCTTGTATTTATTTGTTTAGGGATTCAATACATGTTAATGCATTTGTTCTCTGCAGGCGAGGCGATTGTCATCACATCCATAGAGCTTGTTATATACATGGTTTTTACCGTTGTTGGCCTTGTAGGATTATTTATGCGGAGCAGAAAAGTGGATAGTGAGGCTATTTCCGGATTGGTCGCATTATTCTTCAGTGTATTATGGATGGTATCTTTATTCTCGCAATTTAAGAAAGAAAGCTACCCAGATGCTTTAACGGTAATTAATTCGCTTGGCGTAGCTACTGCCTTACTTGTGCTTCTGGCTGAGTTCATCATTATAGCTAAGGCCTAGCGTAAACACGAACAAAAAACAAGACAGGTCTATTTAAGACTTGTCTTGTTTTTTATGCATCCCCAGAAATGAAAGCACACCCTGAGCATTCCGCTTAAATTCATATTCCGAATCATGCTTCGTATGATGGAATCTTGTTTCCGAGATTGGATAAAACGGAGTGATCTCTACATCATTCCAGACAAAATAGTAATCTTGCCCCCTACGCTCCACGCTCGCTTTGCAGCCATATCCCTCATAGGTTCCCATATATGAAGCATAAATGCTATCATCAAGCGGGAAGGCTTGCGGGAATATCGGCATCTCAGCAGGTTCACCGAATACTAATCCAGATAGAGATTCCGTTAACATAGTGACGGGCACGCAATCATAATTAGTCAACATGATGACGCTTGTTTGATCTTCAGGNNTTATCTATGTAGTTCACTTCGGAAGCCGCGATAGGCACCGCCGTGATACATTCTTTTTCGATCAAAACGTTCGTCCAAGAACCAACCAAATCGATATTTGAGATTACTGGAATGAAAAGCCATCTCTAGGGTGTTATGAGACACTAATTGATCGGAGTACAAGGCTTGATCCCACAGGAAAAGATCGGCAGCCGTCGAATACATCCCGCCAGCGGACAAGATAGAGCTCATATCTATGTATTCCCCCTGAGTATACTCTCCCCAAGAAGAATGATAAGGCGAGGCTAATTTTGGAATAATCTGCTGATTGTTATAAACTCCTGTATTTACCATGCGCAGAGGCTGTAATATAAAAGTAGTGATATAATCTTCAAATGTCATCCCTGTAATCTTCTCAATGATCATTCCCAGCAAATAATAACCTGAGTTGTTATAGGCAAATAAAGTGCCAGGCATAAATGCAGGGGGTTGACTTACAAATAGCTGTAACATCTCCTGTGGAGTCAGCTTTAGCTTATTTATTTTTTGATTATATTCGGGTATGGAAGTGTAGTTGGCTATACCAGAGGTATGTCCCAGCAGGTGAAGTATGGTAATCCCCTCTAGAGCATGCTGCTGAGGAAGATATTTTAGGATTGGATCTTCCAGCCTAAGACGTTTTTGTTCTTTTAGCATCNNAAGTGACCAGATCCGGAATCTGGTATCTAAAGTGTTCGGGACCTGATGTTCAAGATTCGCATATCCGTACGCTTTATGTAACTTGATTTCTCCACGCTGAGCTATTAAGACTGTGCCGCTTAATGGCCAGCTTTGTTCGTATTTATCTAAATAGTGCTCCAGACGTTGGAACTGTGTATCCACAGGTAACCCCTCCTTAAAGGCATATTCTAACATAATAATAAATTCAGTTGAAGCGGAGAGAAATCGATGAGATATGATTGTTTGATTATTGATGATGAAATTGAGCTTGCGGAGACCACTTGCGAATATTTTAATTTGTTTGATGTTCAAACCGCATTTGTTACAAACGCCGATGCCTGCCGGAGCTTTTTGAGTGAGCATCAGGTGTCGATGTTACTCCTTGATATTAATTTAGGCAGTGAATCCGGCTTCCAGTTATGCAAAGAGCTGCGTCAGACGACTGGAATTCCCATTCTATTTATTAGTGCCCGCTCCAGTGAGGATGATGTATTAATTGCGCTTGATATCGGGGGAGATGATTATATTCATAAGCCGTATACCCTGAGAGTGCTGCTGGCAAAAGTAAAGGCGGTGCTTAAACGGTACAACAACGAAGTTGTAGCTGAGACCTCCCTTCTTGAATCCGGACCCATCCAGATTGATCCCGAACTCAGAAGGGCAAGCCTTAACGGCGTACCCCTTAAGCTGAAAACAATGGAATATAAATTGCTTAAGTTTTTGATCCAGCATAAAAATCGGGTAATCCCTAAAGAGGAGCTATTTACAGGGGTATGGGGGGATGTTTTTGCGGGAGATGGCACCTTGAATGTACATATCCGTCATCTTCGTGAGAAGATTGAGCAGAATCCTAACGATCCACAGTACATCCGTACCGTATGGGGCATCGGTTATGCTTTTGAGGATAAATAGCTATGACTAAAAAACTGCTGATAGCTCTGATGCTCACTATACTCACTGCAAGTACAACTCTCTTATTGCTGATATTTAATTTGAAGGTGGAGACCTCAACAGACCGAGTGGCGATCAATACCATTGTTAAGCTTACAGAGCAGCATTGGGATAAGCTTGAGCCGAAACTGTACAAGGAAAGTCCTTATGATTTCGCCATTATTGATACCTCTGGTGAACTAAAATATCAGACTGAAAATGCGATTTCCGTTAGCGTTAACGAAGCTATCAATAATCGGGATACCTTAGTTGATGTTGTTGTTAAGGATCAGCTGGTGGGTAAAGTAATTATTAATAATGATTACCGTACGATTTTTATACATATGAAACAACAATTTATACAAGTTTCTGTTGTGATGCTGCTTTTGCTTACAATTCTAGGCATCCTATATATTTGGTTCCTGAATAGATCCATTCTTCGCCCATTTCGCAAAATGCAGCTATTCGCGAACCATATCGCCAGAGGCGATCTTGAAGTGCCTCTGGAGATGGATCGTAATCATCTATTTGGTGCTTTTACCGAAAGCTTCGATATGATGCGGGAAGAGCTTGCGGCGGCTAGNNCGATGAAGGCGATTACGGAACTGATGTTATTAATCGCAAGAGATGAGAAGACAAGCAGACAGCTAAATACCTTGTATTCCAAAGCGGATCAGATTGATCGTCTGGTCACAGACATGTTCCATTCCACCCTGGAGGAACTGAATGAACTAAACGTCAGCTTAACGGAGGAGCATAGTCACCTGCTGACCCAAATTATAAATAATGTGAACTTCTACGAACGTATTTCAGCTGCATCTGTGCCAGACTGCATCATTATGGTGGATCCCTTACGGATGCAGCAGGTCATCGATAATGTGGTGAACAATTCCTATAAGTATGCCTACCCCGGTACACCCATCGATATTAAATTCGAGATTAGGGATCATTATCTGGAGATTGATGTTCTGGATTATGGTCCGGGTATTCCTGAGGAGGAATTGCCATTAATATTCAATAAATTCTTTCGGGGCAGTCTGGCCGTAAGCCAGAACGGTGCAGGTCTAGGTCTGTACATTTCTCGTTATATGATGCAAAAAATGCAGGGCGTCATAGAATGCTCCAATCGGGAGGATGGATTTACTGTAAAGCTGCTGATTCCTTTAGCCGGGTAGAATTAAGAATTCGCTAAGGATTGCACAAAGACATGTTAAGAACATTTAACGTACGATAAGGTTGCAATTACGAATGAGTCTGTGATTGCAGCCATTATATTGTGCGTAGAGCCAGGGTTACTATTAGCGCAATGAATGAGCATGAACGTAAATGGAGTGTTCAACATGAACGAAGTGAATAATAAAGTATTGATGCAAACCCATAAGCTTGGAAAAACCTTTTCCCATGGAGGAACTCAGCAGCATGTATTAAAAAATCTAGATCTGACCTTATATCATGGTGATTTCACGATTATCATGGGCAGCTCTGGTTCTGGTAAATCAACACTGCTGTATGCCATTTCGGGAATGGATAAGCCAACGCTTGGAGAGGTTTTGTTTGAAGGTCAGGATATTACGGCGATGAGTAATGATCAGCTGGCGATATTCCGGAGGAAGAATTGTGGATTTGTGTTTCAGCAGATCCATCTACTCGATTCAATGAGTGTTCTCGACAATGTATTATCAAGTGCTTTTCTTGTACAAAAGGATAGAGCTGGGGCTGTGGAAAAAGCCAAAAAGCTGCTCTTAGATGTAGGCCTGGATGACTCCATCTGGGGTAAGTTTCCGGCGCAAATCTCAGGAGGCGAAGCTCAGCGTGCCGGAATTATCCGGGCCTTAATCAACAGCCCAAAGGCGGTATTTGCTGATGAGCCGACTGGAGCGCTAAATAGCTCAGCTGGATTAGGGGTATTGCGTGTCCTGACAGAGGTGAATAAGCAGGGGCAAAGCATAATTATGGTAACACATGATCTCAAAACTGCGCTGCGTGGTAATCGGATTTTGTATCTGCAGGATGGAGTAGTCATTGGAGATTTGCGCCTTTCCCCTTATAGCGAAGATAGTGGACCTGAACGGCAGCAGCAATTACAGTCCTTTCTGACCGAATTGGGGTGGTAAGGATGAGAAGCCTAATTGGAAAACTTGCTTGGTCCAATATTCGCAAAAGAAAAAGTGCAACGATTACGCTCTTCGTATTGATTATGATTGCTGCGCTGCTGCTGAACTTTGGCCTCACGGTCAGCTTGAAGCTTAATTCTTTTCAGCAAGAAAAAATATCAAAGCTAAATACACCTGATATCACCGCTTATTTTCCTAAAAACGAGCATGTGAAGGATTATGAATCTCTGGTGGATAGTTATCCATATACTGAAACATGGGAGAATGAGTCGGCGCTTCTGCTGCCGGACGTAAAGATTAACTACGGGGGAAACAATACAGCTATTGCTTTTTTGATGCTTAATAAGGATTCGCAGCGGTCCATGGGTTTATTTAATACAACGTCTCGGTTGGAAGCTGCGGATCAAAATACAATTTATTTGCCGTATATTTTTCACGGAGGCTCAGGGTATAACCTTGGGGATACGATCTCGTTTGAATATGATAACAACAAATTCACTTANACTATCGGCGGCTTTACGGAGGAACCCCTTTTCGGGACATTGACGAATGGGGCTTTGAAAATATTTTTAAACGATGAAGGTTATAAGCAATTGGAGGCAAGCCTTGGGAAAGAGGTCCAATTTAATTTTTTATCTGTACAACTAAATGAACGGGCGAAAGAGGTCAAGCTGGAGCAAAAGCTGAGTGAACAGATTTTTGGCTCAGGAAATGCGAGTTCATTTGNNTGATTATGGTTGTAATCTCTTTAATTGTGATCAGGTTTCAGATCTTCGGGAATATTGAGGATAATCTAACCAACATCGGTGTTTTGAAAGCAAACGGTTATACGTCAAGGCAGATCATATCCTCATTTCTGTTACAGTTCGTCTCAGTTTCTATAATGGCTTCCATACCGGGGAGTTTGATATCCGTTCTAGTCATGCCTTTAGTAGGTACTATGATCTCGTCTTCGGTTGGACTGTTGTGGCCGACAACCTTTGAATTAGTAAGTGCTATATTTAGTTTGCTTATCGTTACGGTACTGATTCTGTTTGTTGCCTATCTATCTAGTAGGAAGATTCGTAGGATTACTCCAATAGCAGCTCTTCAGAGCGGGCTTCTCACTCATAATTTCAAGAAAAATCACTTTCCACTAGCAAGCACAACATTGAATTTGCAAATCACTTTAAGTCTAAAGCCTTTATTTAGGCAGACCAAACAGAATTTTATGATTGTTCTGATCGTTGCAGGGTTGACCTTTTCTAGTATTTTTTGCTCTATCCTTAATTTTAACTTTAAAGGGGATACTTCAGCCGTTTTAGATTTAGTGGGTTTAGAACGTACCAATTTGCAACTTGATCTAAAAAAAGCTGATCATGATCCAAGGATATTTGCAGAAGTAGAGGCTATGCCTGAGGTTCAGAAGATCTCCATATTGGAAGGTAGAGTAGCTTCTATAGATGATTCCAGCTTTATGCTCCGTGTATCTGATGATTATGCCAAGTTGGAGACGCAGACGGTCTATAAAGGTAGGCAGCCCATTTATGATAATGAAATTGCGATATCCGGTGTAATTGCGAAAAGGAAAAATAAATCTCTTGGGGACGAGATTCCAGTTACGTTTAATGGAGAGACCCAAAGTTATTTGGTCACGGGTCTTAGCCAGCAGATTAATCAGTTAGGGATGGTTGCTACCATAACAGAAGACGGAATGAGGAAATTGCAGCCGAATTACTCAGTCCAGTCCATTAATGTGTATTTAAAGGAAGGGGAAGATCCTCAAGCGTTCATTCAAAAGCTTGAAGAGCGTTTCCCTGGACAATGGAATGTAACGAACATTTTAGATATGTTAGAAAGCACGCTTAGTACATTCACTGCAGCAGTATCTTCTATGACAGCAGTCATTACCGCGGTCACAATTATAGTGGTTAGTCTAATTTTGTATTTGGTGATTAAGACGTTGATTATGAAACGTAAGCGGGAATTCGGTATTCTTAAAGGTATCGGATATACGACCTTTAATCTGATGACACAGATTACGTTCAGTCTTTTTCCAGTGATTGTAGTTGGAGTAATATTGGGGAGTTTAGCAGGTTATTTTTTCTCGGACTCGGCTTTTGTGTTATTGCTTTCTAGTCTAGGGATTTATAATGTTCAGCTGGCGGTTAGTTTGCCTCAAGTGCTTCTACTGTGTGCGGTCATTCTAGTGGTTGCTTATGTGGTGTCTATGCTAGTTGCAAGGCGGATTCGGAAGGTTAGCGTATACGATTTGATTATGGACTAAGCGATTGAACAAAAAAACGAGCTGGAGGTAGGCTGCACCCGTAGTAAAAGGGTTCGCAGCTACTCCAGGCTCATTGTTATTCTGTATTACATATTCATACGTCCGTCATCATAATTGAATTGCCAATCGATGCCAAACTTATCTTTTAGACTACCATAACAGCTGCTCCAGAAGGTTTCTTGTAATTCCATACCTACTGTCCCGCCTTCTTTAAGCTTATGAAAATAGTTCTTTATACCATCCAAATCCTTACTAACTACCGAAAGACTAATGTTGTTTCCTTCCACAAAAGGCATGCCCGGAAAAACATCAGAGAACATTACATTACTGCCTTCGATATTCAAGCGAGTGTGCATAACTAAATCTTTGGCTTCTTCAGGAAGAGTGAAATTGGGATCGGGTGGTGTTTCGCCAAAGGTCATGATTTGTGGGCGTTCAACGCCAAACACCTCTGCGTAAAATTCTGCGGCTTGACGACAATTCCCGTTGAAATTCAGATACACATCGATAGACATTTACTTCACTCCTTAAAAGTTTTGTTGGTATCGAAAGCATTGTTCAAAGTTAAAATTTAAGATATCTCGCGACTTCCATATTGTATCATTTACCAGTTCATAAACAAATATACTTATAGTCTCATTTGGTATGAACTTTTATATGATTATCAAAAAGAGCCGCTGGAGTGTTATCCAGAGGCTCATTCCTTATGATTTAATTCGTTTACCGAGCAGAATTAGTAGCCATATGATACCGGCTCCTACTATGGCATGACCGAGACCGGCAATATGCGGTAAGAAGCTGATATCAGTCCCGTTAATTTGCAGCATCCCACGAGTAGCCATGGTTCCAATCGTAATTAAGAGACCAATGTTATATACAATGTACCATGCGCCAAAGGATTTAGCCTCATGGATATTAAATAACTTGGCTAGGATCAATGCAATTATAAAGAAGAAGAAGCCCAGTACAAGGATATGAGTATGAAGTGCAACTAAGATGGTATTTCCTTCAAAATCATTCATTTTGGTAATTTCACGATAAGCAACACCTGCTATCAAACCAAGAATGGCATAGAAAAAAGACGTGTAATACAATTTTTTCATGATCATGACTCCTTTATTTATTGTTATATTGAAATCATATCTTGCAAATAAGAACGCAGTATGAACAAATGATTATATAGTGATTAATTTCACGAAATTGACAAAAATTAATCTCTTTAGCATGTCCCACATAGTTTCCACACAATATTCATCTATAATCATTAATATTATTGAACCCCGCTATTTATTGGATTCAGGGTGTTCGATGGCACGGGAGGATGAATATGAAAAAAGCGGATTGGATCATAGCCATTCTAGTTATGGGAATGGGTCTGATGTGCATGTTGGTTTCAGCAAATTTTTTTCGTATTGATTTTCTCCGTATTATAAAGTAGGAGATGATTTTTTTGAAAAGAGGAGTATTTGCAGTAATCTGTGTTGTTATTTTGTCATTTGGAATTGGAACAGCTGCTTATGCTGCCGGGTTTGCTCCAAGCACTTTTAAAGAGATGTTGCCCTTTATGAAAGAAAGACATCCTAACTTAGGGGATTCCGAACTAGAACAAATGTATAAGAGCTGTCATCAACAAGAGGGCATTTCTAATACTCGTGGAATGATGTAAGGCAATGTTGATGTAGAATCAACTATAATCAACGCTTTTAATAAGAACCCTTTGTTGCAAACAACAAAGGGTTCTTATTTTATCTTTATCATCGCATAAGTATCGTATTACAATCTTAAGTTGCGGGGTTCATTGCTCCTTGATACTCATACATTAAATTGTCGATAATCTGCTGTACGGACAATATCTCTTTAATCTCATGAACTCTGGACCCGGCAAACACTAATCCGTTCTTAACATCTCCTCTAAGGGAAGTTAGGAGGGATTCCATGGTACAGAAGCGATGCGAACATACCTTTAGACAATTAGAGCATTTGGCAATTTTTAATTTGGCATCATCACTAATACGTTCTGTGAATTCATTGCGAATCGCTCTGCCATCTAGCCCCACTGTAGACTTAATTAGAATAGTATCACCTTGCTGAGCATCTACATATTTTTGTTTAAAGGCCAAAGGAGCATCACATTCATGGCTAGCCACGAAACGAGTCCCCATCTGAACACCAGAAGCGCCAATCTGAAGGGCTTTTGCGATATCATCTCCTGTCAGAATCCCACCAGCAGCAATAACTGGAATCGAAACGGCTTCTACAACCTCAGGAAGGATTTCGAACATGGATCTCTCTGTGCCCAAATGGCCCCCAGCTTCAAATCCTTCCACTACGACTGCAGAGGCACCAAGTCTTTCGGATATTCTGGCTAATTTGGCGGAGGAAACAATAGACACCNNCACCACAGGAGTACCATACTCTTTACCCCAAGCATAAATATCTCTGGAAATCCCGGCTCCGGAAATAATAAAGTCCGCTTTTTCTTCCAAAGCGACCTTCATTTTATCAGCAAAATCCTTCATCGCAAATAGAACGTTCACACCGATATATCCAATCCCTTTTGAGAGCTCTCTTGTTTTGCGAATATGCATTCTCAGTTCATCAGTGGTGATTCCTGTACCAGAAATGGTGCCGATCCCGCCTGCATTGGCTACAGCAGCAGCTAAGCCACTTAAGGATATGCCTACGCCCATACCCCCTTGAATTACAGGAACCTTGGATTTAATATGCCCAAATTGGATTGTTGGCAGTTTCATATACGCACCTCTTTCACTAGTTGTAGACCTTTATACAATGTCTACTGGAGTAACAGCTATAAAGGTATCACAGTTAAATCTTTGCAGATGTGACTGTGCGCATGCTCAAACTATGTTAAATATCATGTCCATCTTATAGGAGGGGGAAATATAGAAATCCGTTTATGATACAATAAATAGCAATATCATAAGGAGAGAAGGATTATGTATGGAGTTTGAATATTTACTTCGTGTAGTTGGAGCTGGGATTTGTGGTGTTTTAGTTGGCTTTGAACGAAAAACTCGGATGAAAGAAGCGGGAGTTAGAACGCATTTTATTGTTGCCTTAGGTGCTGCACTTATGATGATCATTTCAAAATATGGATTTCAGGATCAAGCTGCTTGGTCTAATGTTAAATTCGATCCCGCACGTATAGCTGCCCAGNNGTAAGTGGTGTGGGATTTCTTGGCGCAGGAATGATTTTCATGCATAGACACACTGTGAAGGGTCTGACAACTGCAGCGGGGATTTGGGCAACGGCGGGGCTAGGGTTGGCGATTGGATCGGGCCTATATATTCTTGGTGGAGGAGCAACGATTATTATCTTGCTTGGGCAAAAGATTTTGCACGGCCGATACAGTTGGCTGGCCTCACCAAAAACGCAACAGATTGTGATCTGTCTGAATAATACAGAAGGAGCCGTGAGTAGAATTCAACAGCTACTTGAAGAAAAAAATATTACCATCTTAAGCTTTCACGCTGAAAATAATAGTCTTGCCTCCGAGTTGAATTTAGAAATTATTGTAAAATTTCCTGAATCGTATAATGCTGTGAATTTGTTGTCACTGATACAAGAGGACGCATCTGTTAAGGCAGTAGAGTTTCAATAATTTTTTAACACTCCGTATCAAAAGTTAGTTTCTATATGAAGAACTTGCTTTTGATACGGGTGTAATCTCCATTTCACTGTCAATCCGCGCACGATTCTACCTCTTCTTCAATTTTCAGATTCACAAAACATCTGCATCGATCCCAAACCTCTTTTTGTTTTTGGAAATATTTCCTTCACCTCTTAATTAGGTTTTTCCTATTAATAATTTCCGCTCGGTCTATTACGAGAAAGGTTTTGGCTTTATATGTTATGTTCATGTTACGTATCTGATGAGATTGTTATAAAAATCACATATTAAACGCTTTCATTTATTTCAAATAAAAAATATGTCATTTATATTGACATACAATCAATGAGCCTTTATTATTAATCCCATCACTGGAGAAACTATACTAAAATTTAAATCAAATAATACATTACCGTAGCTTAATTGGCAAATTCTTCTTGTTTTTATAGTTTTATTAGTTTGATTAATGCACTGAAGAAAATAATTAGGAGAATGCCTGTGAAAAAGCACGATCAGGACTTTATGAAGCGGCAAAATCGTTTGACGGTCTTCGAAATCATAAAAAATCAACAACCGATTTCTCGCGCTTCCATCGCCAAACAAACGGGTATGAGTCCTACCACTGTAAGTCGAATTGTTGGGGAATTAACTGAACAAGGATATCTACTGGATTCAGATCAGGTATCGTCAGGATTAGGTCGGAAATCAACGTTGATAGCTATGGTTGACGCTTCTGTGTTGTCGGTTGGGGTTGAATTGGATCGCAGTCTTATGAATGTTGGCATCGTAGATTTACAAGGCAAGCTTCTCTGCGGCAGACAATACCCACGTATACCGGACGAGAGTGTAGACAAGACGCTAGATCGAGTTAATGAAGCGATTGAACAACTGACGC
>DOJM01000250.1:3622-3962 GCA_003529225.1 Paenibacillus sp. | reverse complement strand
TAACGAAGAAGGTATTGTTGTCTTCTCTGTTCAGCTTGGATGGAAGAATGTTGCCTTAGCAAAACGGCTTAAGGAACTAACCGGTTTTGAAATTGCTGTTGATAATGAGTTGAAAGTTAGAGCTCTTGCTGAACACCTCAAAGGTGCTGCTGTTGGATCTGTCCGTACCGCACTATTGGGCTTCGGGCAAGGCGTTGGCTCGGCGATGATCCTCGAGGGAGAGATTTATCGCGGGGTGATGAACAGTGCTGGTGAAATAGGGCATACGACAGTGGATCCTAACGGAATGATGTGCGAGTGCGGTAAGGCGGGTTGCTTACAGACCTATATAAATATCAGT
>DOJM01000250.1:2500-3436 GCA_003529225.1 Paenibacillus sp. | reverse complement strand
CTATATCTTTCACGCTTTACATGGGAACCCCTTCGAGGGTCTTTCTCCATTCATCGTTCGATGTTGAACGAGAATGGTGTAGTTATCGGATCGGGACTACTATCGCAAAATCGTTTTTTCGCATTGGATTAAAATAATTACATCGAGGGAGGTTGTACAGATGGGGTTTACAACATTAGTAGAAGAATATCGTGGTGGCTTACTGGAGAATGTCCATTATGGTGCAGTTAGCGTGGTCGATGAGAAAGGTAACATTTTGTATAAAGCAGGTAATCCGGAGCATATGACCTATCTTCGTTCAGCTGCTAAACCATTCCAAGCTTTACCGGTTATGAAGCGTCGGATCGATGAAGTTTATGGTTTGACGAGCAAGGAAGCCTCACTCTTTACTGCTTCGCATCGGGGAGAGGCTTTTCATATTGAAGCACTTGAATCTCTTTTTCAGAAAATGGGATTAAAAGAAGAGGGGCTTCATTGTTGTTCTACATACCCTCTGAATGAGGAAGCCAAGGCAGAACGCCATCGGGCGAATGAGCCCACTCGCAAAATCTTTCATAATTGCTCAGGTAAACATGCAGGGTTGATGGGCCTTAGCAAATATATGGGTTGGGATATAGATACTTATTATGATCCTAACCATCCCGTGCAACAGGAGATCATTGATATCATGGCCTATATCTCAGAGGTATCGAAGGAATCCATTCCTCAAGGGATTGATGGTTGTGGTCTTCCTATCTTCGCACTCCCTCTTCATAAAATCGCTTATTCATATCTAAAGCTAGCCTGTCCTGATTTGATTGAGAATACGGAAATACGTAACGCAGCTGCTGCGACTGCAAAGCTTATGAACGATAATCCGGTGATGATTGCAGATACGAAATTCGTCTGCTCAGAGCTTCTAAAGGATGATAATCTGACGGCAAAGGGCGGCGCTAA
>DOJM01000250.1:0-2494 GCA_003529225.1 Paenibacillus sp. | reverse complement strand
CTAAAAGTATCCGATGGATCCGAACAAGTCTGGCCTTGTATTATCGCATCGATTCTGGAACGTTTAGGCTATAGCAATCAAGATACGATTGATCGTTTATATGCACTCGTGCCGAACACTATTGTTAATGATGGCGGCACAGTTGTAGGCGAACGCCGTGCTGTATTCCAATGGGAAGTCTGATTATAAGGAATCGAGAATAATCTTCAAGTCTAATAAGTAATCGGACTGGAAGCTTTTCTAATACATCGTTTCTAAAAGGGGAGTGTAAAACATGAAAGCAAAAGGAAAAGTATGGTCAATGTTCATGCTGTTGCTCATTACCGTAGTAGTGACTGCAGGCTGCGGCAACAAAGCGAACAACGAGGGAAAAGGTGGCAATACCGCAAGTGGAACTGAAACTAGCACCCCAACTACAAAAAATGATAAAGACATTGTAATTGCCATCAATTCTAACTTTATTACGCTGGACCCTCATAACGCAAGCGATACACATTCAATCAGCGCTGCCAGAACGATGTACGAAGGTCTGATGGGTTTTGATGAGAATATGAACGTCGTTCCTGTTCTTGCTTCAAGCCACACTATAAGTGAAGACGGATTGGTATATACATTCACACTGCAAGAAAACGTTAAATTCCAAGACGGCACTGATTTTAATGCCGAAGCAGTGAAGGAGAATATTGCCCGTATTCAGGATGAGAAGAATAATCTGAGACTGCGCAAAAGCTTCGCGAAGGTTGCCAAAGTGGAGACTCCTGATGCCAAAACAGTCGTTATTACACTTAGCGAACCGTACAACGCATTCTTAAACAAGGTTGCAATGGCGCCAATCATTAGCCCGAAAGCTATAACAGAGAATGGGGCCGATATTTCAAAAAAACCTGTAGGTACTGGCCCATTTAAGTTCAAAGAGTGGGTGCAAGGTGATCGTCTAGTTGTTGAGAAGAATCCGGATTACTGGCAAAAAGACTTGCCGAAAGTGGATAGTATCACCTTTAGACCCGTACCAGAGAATGGATCACGGATTGCGATGCTGAAGACTGGTGAGGCTGACTTCATTTATCCAATGCCAACCGAGCAAGTATCTGAGGTTGAAGGTCTTGAAGGAATTACAGTAGATACCATCGATTCAACCATTGTTCGTTATGTAACGTTGAATACGATGAAAAAACCTTTTGATGATGTAAAGGTACGTCAAGCGATTAACTATGCTATCAACAAAGAAGCTTATATTAAGGTTGTAAAGTCGGGTCTTGGCGCTAAGCTTGATTCCACGATGTCATCCAAAACACAATATTATTCCCCACAAACAGGTTATGACTATGACATTGAAAAAGCTAAGCAACTGCTTGCTGAAGCGGGTTATCCAGACGGATTCGAAACCGAAATTTGGGGCGAGAATGAATCCGAAACTATGAAGGGTATGCAATTTATCCAACAACAGCTAGCGCTTGTAGGCATTAAAGTAGAAGTGAAGTCCATGGAAGGTGGTACTTTATCCGACCAAATTAACGCTGCTAAAACACCTGAAGAAGCAAAAATTCAAATGTGGTATGTCAGCTGGTCTCCATCCTCCGGCGATGCAGATGGTGCTACTAGAGGGTTGTTCAGTAGTGAAATGTTCCCACCTGCTGGCTCGAATACAGCTTATTATAAAAATGAAAATGTAGATAAATGGATTGCTGAAGCAAACAAATCTGTTGATCCAGCAGCGGCTAAATCCATTTATGCAAATATTCAAAAAACAGTATGGGAAGATGCTCCGTGGGCATTCATGGGCGTTGACCAAATCATCTCAGGCAAAAGATCGAATCTGGAAGGTGTCAAAGTCTTCCCGGATGGTTCCATTGATGTCCTCAATGCAGAAGTAAAATAACGCTAAACAAATGTAAGATATTATTTCCCAAGAATTGAACGAGGCCGCTTCTTAAGAATGGTAGGAAGCGGCCTCAACTAAATCATTTGTCGATACTGAAGGGGGCTTATGAGTTGGGTAGATATGCTTTACAAAGACTCCTCGGGGTTATTCCGTTGCTATTCATTGTATCGGTACTAGTCTTTTTGTTTATTCACTTAATTCCGGGCGATCCGGCCCGGCTTATTGCGGGTAAAGACGCCACGCTTGAAGAGATTCATGGCATTCAAGAGCAACTAGGTCTCAATCTGCCGCTGTGGAACCAATACATAAACTACATGAGCGATCTACTAAGTGGTAATCTGGGTAATTCGATTCGATCAGGAATTCCGGTTACCGATATGCTAGAAAGTAGAATAATGCCTACCTTGTGGTTAACGTTTCTCAGCATGGCATGGGCGCTTGTAATTGGTCTTCTAATTGGCGTTATTTCAGCGGTTTATCGTAATAGATGGCCTGATCACTTAGGCACATTGACAGCCATTTCGGGGATGTCGATTCCTGGATTCTGGTTAGGTTTGGTACTCATTCAGATTTTCTCGGTAGAGCTTGGCTGGTTTCCGACCGGTGGTGTGG
>DOJM01000564.1:7227-8504 GCA_003529225.1 Paenibacillus sp. | reverse complement strand
AGTTGTAGTACCGTCACCGGCTACATCGTTAGTCTTAGTAGCAACTTCTTTAACCAGTTGAGCACCCATGTTCTCGAATGCATCTTCAAGTTCGATTTCTTTAGCGATAGTTACACCATCGTTAGTGATAAGCGGGCTACCAAATTTCTTCTCAAGTACCACGTTGCGACCTTTTGGTCCAAGTGTAACTTTTACCGCATTTGCCAAAGCATCTACACCGCGCAACATAGAGCGGCGTGCTTCTTCACTAAATTTAATTTCTTTAGCCATTGTGTAATTACCTCCTAGAATTTTTTGTATATCACGTTACTTTAAGTAGTTTAGGTTTAGCTTATAATCGACTCTCGCTTAGTCAAGAATCGCGTGAATGTCGCTTTCTTTCATAATCAAATATTCTTTACCTTCGTATTTGATTTCTGTTCCTGCATATTTAGAGAAAAGAACACGGTCGCCTTCTTTTACTTCGAGCGCTACACGTACTCCATCTTTCAAAGCTCCGCTACCTACTGCAATAATAGTTCCTTCTTGTGGCTTTTCTTTCGAGGAGTCCGGAAGCACAATCCCGAATGAAGTGGTTTCCTCCTGCTCGCTCGGTAGCACCAATACGCGTTCACCTAAAGGTTTGATCATGAAAAAATAGCCTCCTTTAAAATTATGTTATTTTGCTTCAAAACATAGTTTAGAACTTACCTGTCTTACTTCAACATCTCTGGTGTTTATGAAAAATATCAATTGGACACTATGAATATCTGGTCCATCTCATATTTTCCATAAGTATTAGCACTCGACAGCTTGTAGTGCTAACAACAATTTTTATGATACTCAACTTGAGCCCGGATTTCAAGTCCTTTTACACAAATTCGCATTTGTTTTCGTAAAAAATAACGTTTCACTGGTTGTCCTAGGCACACACTCTATACATTCTATCCACAGGGTGTGAAAATATGCGTATGATTTTACTAGTCTCAACTGTATCACCTACGCCCGAACATTTCAAAAAGACGGGGGTTGAAAACAAAAGAGCTGTCTCTTTCGTAGAAAAATCTACTTAGTGACAGCCCTCTTATCATCATTCCTCACTCTTGGTGTACTGAGCCTCACGTGCCGCATCCGCAGCAAGCTGTTTGCGATAGACGAAGGCGGACAGGAATACGCTGAACTCATACAACACAAGCAGTGGAATCGTCACCAGAAAGTCCGAGATGAAATCCGGAGGAGTGATGACTACAGCAATAAAGACAAGCGTGAAATAGGCGTATCGACGCATTTTACGCAAG
>DOJM01000564.1:6764-7133 GCA_003529225.1 Paenibacillus sp. | reverse complement strand
AAAACATAGGGTACATAACGTAGTGTTGCACTACGCTCCTCCGGCCGTAACCCCGGACTAATAAACGCCCACAGCTGGTATGCAATAAAAGGAACTGAAATGACTAATGAAACCGCCATTGCAATCTTCATATACATTCCGATACCATCCCAGAATGAGAACGCATGCAGAACAAAACCTTGCGCTAGATCTGTACTAATTAAATAATCGTAGATTGGCTTGGCACAGAACAGCCCCCCTACCAATCCCACAATAAATACAATCAGCACATAAATAATCCGTTTACGCAGCTCGGTGAGATGATCCACCACCGACATTTCTTCCGATTCGAGAGACATCCTGACACCATCCCATGACAAGAATAGAAAC
>DOJM01000564.1:3296-6708 GCA_003529225.1 Paenibacillus sp. | reverse complement strand
CCGTCTGCGGGGCCGTCGGCACAGGAGCTTCGCTCTTCTTCACCGGATCACCATCGCCGATGATTTCACGTGCGCCTTCCTTAAATTCACGGAAGGTTCGTCCAACTGCGCGGCCTAACTCTGGCAGTTTATTCGGGCCAAAGAGGAGCAGTGCCAGTATAACCAACAAGATAATACCCGGAGTACCAATTCCACTTAACATTATTATTCCTCCTTGTCCGTCTATCCGATCATGGTATCGTTTACGATAATCTAATAATACCATAACTTATGTCACAGTTACATCCACTATCTTTTATAAATAGTTTATCTTTGTGACGTGACAAGAATATGACAATGTTATTGGCGGTATTGGCCAGTTACCATAAGTAACGCTTCAGGTAGTTGATCCATAATGGCTGCCAAATTCTCATGAACACCCTTCGGTGTGCCCGGCAAGTTGACAATCAACGTGCGTCCGCGTATGCCGCATATCCCGCGGAACAGCATCACCGCACGGTTTTTTTGCATCACCGTACTTCGCATCGCTTCTGAAAGTCCAGGCACTTCCCGTTCAATGACACGCCGGGTTGCCTCCGGAGTCACATCGCGTATCGCTAAATCCGTACCTCCGGTAGTCAATACCAGATCTGNNGAAAATAATCTGTGAGTTCTATCAAAGCTGCGATAATCTCATCTTGTTCATCGGGCACGATCCGATATTCAACGATCTCGCCTCCAAGTTCCTCTTCCACCAGCTCCCGAATAACCTGGGCGCTCGTGTCTTCCCGTTCGCCCCTGGCCCCTTTATCGCTGGCCGTTAGGATTGCTGTTTTCCACGCCATAGGTTTGTCCTCCCTCTCTATGTATAATTGGCTGTACATGCTTCAGCGCATTAAACGTCAGCTCTGATCATGGTTCAAGCGCGTAATCTCCATTCTTGCCCCCACTTTTAGACACTAAAAGCGTTGGTCCGATAATCATGTCTTTCTGAAGAGCCTTGCACATGTCGTATACCGTTAGTGCTGAGGCAGAAACAGNNACTCCGGTCTTTCCGGTAGTATGGACTGTTGCTTCTATAAAAAGTTCATCTTCGCTGTTATCGGAGAAGCGGATGTCAATACCGGTGAGTGGGAGCGGATGGCACATCGGAATCCAGTCAGACGTCTTCTTGGCCGCCATAATTCCAGCGATCTGCGCAACGGCAAGCACGTCTCCTTTACTGATCTTGCCTTCCTTGATGGCACTAAGTGTCTCAGTAGCCATCTTGATCTTACCCCGCGCGATAGCTGTCCGCTTCGTAATCTCCTTTTCGCTCACATCCACCATACGAGCTCTTCCCTGCTCGTTAAAATGGGTCAATTCCACGGCTCACTCTCCTTTTCGGCAGTGCACAATGCCATTTTCAGTAATCAGCATGTCCATAAAGGCATCATGCTCATCCATGGGCACTTTCGGAACCCGTTGCATACCAAAGGCTAGCCCGATCCAGACAGGGGGCTTCGCAGCGGCATACTCTTCCGTCTCCCATGACGCACGCAATCGATCATAGTATCCTCGGCCGTAACCAAGCCTGCCTCCCTGAAGATCAAAAGCAAGCCCCGGAACAAACACAACATCCGGTAGTGTAACCACTTTAGTCTCTTGTGAATCTTTGCCGGATACAATAGGTTCATGGATACCATACGCCCCCGGCTCAAGCTCACTCCACGCGTTTACCATATGGACACTCATTGCACCACTTGCAGGAAGAGCACGCGGCAGCAGTACCCTACGCTGGTCCTCCCACGCCTGTGTAAGAAGCGCGTCGGTATTGAGTTCAGAACGGAAAGATACATAGGCCATCAGTGAGGCTATGTCTTTCGTCTTCAGCCACTCTGTCGCATGCTTGCAGACCAGAAAAGACAATTCCCTTCTCTGGTCCGAGGAGAGCTCGTTTCGGGCGATGGTCTTCTCAGTTCTAAGTTCTTGCTTTGCTTTGGAGATCACCGACTCCTTGCTTGACATCGCCCGGCAACCCCCTATATTTATCCCAAGCTTATCCTTGTTTGTAAATCCAGTTTACCACTCTTCTCCCCGGTTCGCCAAGGTGGATAGAACTGTGTTTCTGGACCAGCTCGTTATTCCCTACTACCGATATATCGAGCTCTCGCTTGGGAAACGCTTTTCATGTAAACTATAGAATAAGTTGTTCATACGGCTGAGGTATAAATACCAAGGCGAAATATGCAAGGGTGGAGGTTTCATCGTTATGCTTCTTCAAGCGACAGGAATTACAAAATCATATGGTATACAGAACGTACTAGACGGCATAAGCCTTCAGGTAAATGAAAAGGAACGTGTCGGACTCGTGGGTGTTAATGGTGCCGGCAAATCAACTTTTCTGCAAATTCTGGCTGGTGAAATGTCCTATGACAGCGGTCAAATTCATAAATCAAAAGAAACTACAATCGGGTACTTAGCCCAAAATAGCGGTCTTCAATCTGACAAAACCATTCATGAAGAAATGATGGCAGTTTTCGCACCGTTGATCGAAGCTGAGGCTGAGCTAAGAGAGATGGAAGTAAGCATTGCTGATCCTAAGCTGGCAGAGGACCCAAAACGGTACGAAGAACTGCTCGAACGATATGCCCGCCGATCAGATTGGTTCAAGGATCACGGCGGTTATGAAATGAATACACGAATCCGCAGTGTCCTGCATGGTATGGGCTTCGGCGAGTTCCCACCGGATACACCTATCTCCACACTTAGTGGTGGCCAGAAGACTCGACTCGCATTAGCCCGCATTTTGCTTCAGGCTCCCGATCTTCTAATGCTGGATGAGCCGACGAACCATCTGGATATTGAAACATTAACATGGCTTGAGGATTATCTACGCAGTTATGCTGGCGGAATTCTGGTCGTATCTCATGACCGTTATTTCCTTGATCGGCTTGTAACTACTATTGTAGAGATCGAGCGTCATCAATCTCGGCGTTATACAGGCAATTACAGCCGATATGTAGATTTAAAGGCTGCCGAATATGAAGCACGGATGAAGCAGTATGAGAAACAGCAAGATGAAATCTCAAGAATGGAAGATTTCGTTCAGAAAAATATTGTGCGAGCATCTACCACGAAACGTGCGCAGAGCAGACGCAAAGCGCTTGAGAAGATAGACCGCATGGATCGGCCGATGGGCGATCTGAAGAAAGCCAGCTTCTCCTTCGAGCCAGACTTCATGTCTGGTAAAGAAGTGCTGCAAGTCCGTAATGTTGCGGTTNNTCTTTCGAACTGCGCCGGGGAGAAACTGCTGCACTCATCGGTCCCAATGGTATTGGCAAATCTACACTGCTGCAGTGTATGACCGGAACCCGTGAGCCTTCAACTGGAACTGTGAATTGGGGGACTAAGGTAAAGGTCGCTTATTATGATCAGGAACAGACCCGCCTCA
>DOJM01000564.1:3069-3272 GCA_003529225.1 Paenibacillus sp. | reverse complement strand
GAGTGAATATCCAATGATTGAGGAAGCCAGAATCCGTACGATCCTTGGCAACTTCCTCTTCAGCGGTGAAGATGTTCTTAAGAAGATATCTGCGCTGAGCGGCGGCGAAAAAGCACGCGTTGCATTATCAAAGCTCATGTTGCGCGGCGCAAATATGCTCATCCTAGATGAGCCAACCAACCATTTGGATTTAGTCAGTCGCG
>DOJM01000564.1:0-3011 GCA_003529225.1 Paenibacillus sp. | reverse complement strand
ATTTCCTCAATAAAATGGCTGAACGGGTGCTTGAGCTTCATCCCGAGGGGATCGATCAATACCTTGGCAACTACGATGACTATATCGAGAAAAAACGAGAATTAGAAGAGATTGCGAAAGATGCCGCCGAGTTAGCCTCTAAGAACGTCAACAAGGATGCTGCAGTTGCTGAAAAAAGCGCTGTTTCCTCCTTCGAAGCGGACAAGCAAGCCAAGCGTGAAGAGCGTAACCGGAAGCGGCGTATCGCTGAACTCGAAGAAGGTATTGCCTCACTAGAAGAGTCGATCGCTTTTATAGAGAATGAAATGACTAAACCTGAGATTTATCAGGATTATTTAGCACTTCAAGGTCATGAAGAGGACCTGAAGAACAAAAAAACTCAGCTTACCGATTTATTTAACGAATGGGAAATCCTTGCTGACGAATAATGTAAAATCCACTTCATAAATATTTTTTCATATTTCTCGATTTGTTCATAAATAGTTATCCACAGCTCTATACACAGGTTTCGTGTATAAGTCCCTACTAAAAAAGCCCCTTAGGGGCTTTTTTTATGCGTTAAATCGGTATTTTCAATTCCCAGGAATTATTATCCACCGAATTATCCACATTATCCACAATTCCCACAAGGTTTCATTGCTAACAAAAATGGTTGTAAGGGTGATTTAAAAAGAGCTGACATTGCTGATTTTACGCACTTTTTACACAATTCGTAGAGAATATGTGGATAACGTTGTCCACAACTTGACAAAAGACATAACCCCACCTAAAACCTGTCATCATAAGCTAAAAAAGAACCCGCTATCTCTAAATCAGACAGCGGGTCGATGTATATTAAACGATTTGTGTAGAGAGCAAGGCAGCATTACAGGCT
Organism: Paenibacillus sp.; assembly: GCA_003529225.1. Taxonomy (GTDB): domain Bacteria; phylum Bacillota; class Bacilli; order Paenibacillales; family Paenibacillaceae; genus Paenibacillus_AQ; species Paenibacillus_AQ pseudetheri. Next base: position 2,137 of record DOJM01000564.1, on the reverse strand, counting down.
GCAATATAGGCAATCCCTGCTGCCATGATAATATCTTGATGCGTAGCTGTGCCTCTAAATTTAAGACCTTCCCACTCTACCATCACAGCCGCCTCCGCCTGGGCATTCTCTCCACTTCCAAGTGAATGCAGCTCAAGTCCCGCAAAATCGATGTCCTCTGAGATGCCTTGCCCAATAGCAGCGATAATGGCCTCAAGCGGACCATCCCCAGTACTGGTATGAGAAGTTTCTTGTCCTGACTTCAAATGGCGAACCGTAACCGCGGCCACCCGGCGCTGGGCACTGCCTGCCAATACCTGGACCTCACCCAGTTCATAGACCTGAGCTTGCTGTCCAGTAGTACTGCTCACCATTTGCAGCAACTGGTCATCACTGACAACCTTTTGACGGTCAGCGGTCTCTTTAAACGATTCATAAAGTGCATCCAGCTCCGCAGGCTCCAGCGTAATACCATACTTCGCCGCCCGGTCCTTCAGCGCATGTCTGCCAGAATGCTTGCCCAGAATGATCATGCTACGCGGGATACCCAGCCGCTCTGGGTCCATAATCTCATAGGTGCTACGATCCTTCAGCAAACCATCCTGATGAATCCCAGACTCATGCTGGAAGGCATTTCTTCCGACGACTGGTTTGTTATAGGCGATTGGAAAATGCATCGCTCCGCTGATCAGCCGCGAAGTATCATACAGCTTATCAAGCACAATGCCTGTTTCTGCTCCAATCGCATCCCCGCGGGTTTCGAGCGCCATCACAAGCTCTTCTAGCGCGCAGTTCCCGGTACGCTCACCGACTCCGTTGACAGTGACTTCGATCTGCGTCGCACCTCCATCAATTGCTGCCAGACTGTTGGCTACGGCCAGCCCCAAATCATTGTGACAGTGGGCACTGTAGCTTACCGTTTCTCCACCTCTTGCTCCTAGCCGCACACGTCGGAACATTTCCCCATATTCATGTGGCAATGCGTAACCAACCGTATCGGGCAGATTGATAATAGAAGCCCCTTCCTCAATAACAGCTTCAACCATTTCAATCAAATCATCGATTCCAGTTCGCGCAGCATCCATCGCGGTGAATTCAACAACATCAGAGAATTGACGCGCATAAGCCGTCATCTCGCGGGCTTTGGCTACGACTTCAGCTCTGCTCATACGCAATTGATGCTGCAAATGAATATCAGAAGAGGAGATGAACAGGTGAATCCGCCGGCGTTCAGCATCTTGGGTTGCCCGGACTGCCGCATCAATATCCCCTTTAACCGCCCGTGCAAAACCACAAATTTCCACATTTCGCACCTTACGCGAAATCGTCTGTACTGCTGCAAAATCACCAGGGCTCGATATCGGAAATCCAGGTTCCATCACATCAACACCCAGATCTGCAAGCTTATAGGCCAGCAGTATTTTTTGCTCTGGGGTTAGACTTGCACCCGGAGCCTGTTCGCCGTCTCGCAGAGTCGTATCGAAAATTTGTATACGTTTCTTTACTGGAATAATCATCTGAATTCCTCCTGTTTTCCTCTTATTGGATTCCTACCCTAACCTATGCTTCAGCGCAGAGCCACACGTCGACTTGTGGTCCTGCTAAATTCCCCACCCTCTGCTGCCGGCAGCTGATACGAATGAATCCTCTGCACAATTTGGAATGTGCAGAAGGTTCACTCTTGGCGTCTTATATAGCGTCGAGACCGTAACCCGAATCGCTTCAATAAGAACGCAAAAACCCGCCGTCTCTAATAAAGAGACGGCGGGTTACCCCTCCGCGGTACCACTCTTTTTGACGCATAGGCTATAAATATAATCAAGCCGTTAAGCTGCGTCCAGCTCTTCTTCCCGGTCCATCCTGACNNNNGGGGACAGCCGTAGGCAGCGTACTCTTCTTTCCGCCGCTCCGCTCCCGGGCGAGATTCAAGACATCCGGTGACTGCGTCGCACCACCCCGCAGCTCTCTGTTCACCGTCATTCCCTACTACTCCCGTTCTTAGCGTGTATTATATACATTCTCACTACGAAAAATCCATACAAAAAAGCCTGCCATCTCATTCAAGAGACGACAGGCTGTTAACCTTCGCGGTACCACTCTTGTTGATGCTCTGTACCGGTTAAGTTACTGCCGATTGCAATTGAACATCCACTCTAAG
>DOJM01000559.1:9640-15226 GCA_003529225.1 Paenibacillus sp. | reverse complement strand
AGAGATTTAATGATGTAAAAAGATAAAACAAATTACTTGAGGGATGGATAGGTAGGAGAAAGATCTGCTACTGCATAGGAAAAGCACACGGCTACCAAAAAGTAGCGCGTCAAATCGGTATAGTTTAGTTGATAGGCATATAGAGGTGGAAAGGGTCCGANNTATTTAGATTTACATTGAGATTCACAAGATGCGTTCTCAAGCAGGTTTCTCTGATCGGAAACCGCTTACATTTCTATTTGATTATAAAATATACAAATACTTTTTAATACCCAACATTCTACTACTAAATTTCATATAAAATTTATAGGCTCATTCCTCCTCACACTGGCCTGACCCGTTTAGGACTTGAATGATACTGCTGAATTCCACGCTAGGCACACTACAAAAAACAATCGACCCGGTCAAAAGACCGAGCCTTCACTCCCTTTTACCTTAAGCGCTTCTACTGTAAAGAATGGGCCTTCCTGTAATCGGAGGGGGAACAACCGACATATTTTCTAAACTTAAAATGAAAGTAATCAACGTTAGGAAAACCAACCAACTCTGCTACTTTATATACTTTATATCCCTGCTCCAACAAGGATTTGGCGCGATCCATACGTACTTTATCTAAATAAGTCCTAAAGGGCTCTCCCGTATAATTCCTGAAAATTTTACCTAAATATGCGTTGTTGTAATTAAAGGAATCCGCTAGGCTCTCCAGTTTGAGATTCTTGTGGTAATTCCGCTGAATAAACTCGATCAACTGCTTCAATGAGGTATCTCCATTACTTGATTTAATCTGTCTATTTAAATCAGATAACAACCGCATCGCAAACCTGTTCAGATCAAATCTACTTTGTTGCTGATACAACTGAACGATTCTACCACGAGCATCCTGTATGACATCGTGCTTCGTTGGTAGAGAGAGTAACAACTTGTTTATGGCCGTTGAAATGATCTGCGCATATCCGAGCTTCATATCTTGCTCCCTGTACCTGGCCTGAACCATCCCATCTCCCATTGAAATAATACATTTCTGTGCGGCTTCCATATCTCCGACATCTAGAGCGATCAATAATGTTTGAGAAAACTCTTCCAAATCAAGCGGTATCTCCTGCTCCAATGATGGAAAGTCGGGAGCGATATGCAGCAAGTCTTCACCTGGCATAAAAAAGCGGAAGGCCAAAAGGTCTATGCACTTTTGATAAGAATGTACTACATCAGTCAATGAATGTACTGGACTTCCAATGGCGGCACAGAAATCAAGCTCTGAACCAAGTAATTGAATAAGCTCCGAATATAGGGCTTTTCGATCCTCTTCCTGGATTATATCCTCATTTAGAAGAATCCCTGTGTAGGAACCCATGGGAACCACTTCTCCACGTCCAGAAGCCTCAAAGTGTTTCTTGAGCAACGCTTCTATTCGGTATAGTGCTTTTTCCGCTGTTTTTTTCTCGCTGGACAACTCAATCACCAACACCTGACAGGTTTTCAACATCAGGTCATACCGGATGGCATGCTCCGCCAGTTCCGGGGTGACTGTGCCCGAGTGCAAAGCTTGAATCAAACCTATTTTCATCTTCTCCCGTTTATCTTCTTGCTCCCCATCAAGGACGCTCCTTAAACGATGCAGGTAATCCAATAATTCATCCTGATCCACAGGTTTCAAAATATAACTGTCCACTGTATAGGTCATGGCTCTTTTAGCATTATCGAAATCCGCATATCCACTTAATATAAGAAAATGAACATTGAGATCCTCCTTTCGGATCCTCTCGATCAGTTCCAATCCATTCATGCCTGGCATACGGATGTCAATGATCATGAGATGCGGCAGCATTGTTTTGTGTTTCTCTATGGCGTCTATTCCGTTGGAAGCCGTATCACAGACTTGGAAACCAGCGTTTTCCCAGGGAATTAGTGTTTTCAATCCTTCCCGGATGTACTGCTCGTCATCTACGATCAGAACCTTATACATGCTTATCTCCTCCAAGCGGAATTCGAAAACTCACCTTCGTTTCTTGATTGCTTTTGCTGTCGATGTGAAGCCCATATGTATTGCCGTAAGTCAACACAAGACGCTGATGTACATTTCGTAAACCAATCCTATTTTTTTCATCCTCTACGTCTTCCAGGGAGCTTTGCAATGCTTCGAGCTTTTCTTGATATATGCCTATTCCGTTGTCAACAACCTCGATCTGAAGTTCATCTTGAAGGCGTGTCACACTTATGAAAATACAACCCACTTCCATCTTGTTCTCCAATCCGTGGATGACTGCATTTTCGACCAATGGTTGTATGATCAGCGGTGGAACCGGCACGTTTAGGGCAGCAGGTTCCACATCCATCTTGTAGGTTAATCTGTCTCCAAACCTAAATTTTTGGATTTCCAAATAACAATGAATCATTTCAATCTCACTTTTCAGCGGGATGCTCCTGCTGCCGACCTCCAGGTNNGTATTGGATATTTCAGCTTCTCCCTTCAAATGCGCTCTCATCCGGATCGATTCAAGGGCATTAAACAGAAAGTGCGGATTGATTTGGCTTGCCAGCATTTTCAGCTTGATTTCAGTTTGCTTTTGCTGCAGCAAGCTTTTTTGCTGGTTAGATTCTTGAATCTCCGACATCAACGCGTGGATACTGCCCACCATCGAATTGAATTGACGGGAAAGTTGGGCAATCTCGTCCTTACCTTCAATCTGCATTGTAATCGTTAAATTTCCCAAAGCTACCTTGTTGATATGTTTGCTTAGGCGCAATAGGCGTGATGATATTAACATGGAGAAAAAGTAAACCAGCAAAACTGCCACAAACAAGCTGGCGATGATCACGGACAGAGCCAACATTTTGATCCGATTGGCATCTTTAACAATGGATTCAACGGAATAAATGGAAATAATACGCACTCCATTTAGACTTGATCTTGGCATCAGCTCTTCAATAACAATCTTTGATTTCTTACCATCCACAAGAGCATCGTAGGTTCCTTTGCCGTGATCCATTAATTCAGTATCCAAATGAATATCCTCCAAGGACCTTCCAGTTAGGTTTTCATGATTTGCTGCCACGATATTGTTATGGCTGTCCACAATCATGGTCTCGAAAGGCTCCTGGCTTACGATGGATTCCAACTCATTTGTACTGATAGCGATTACCAACACTCCGGTTTTATGAGTTTCCAAAAAATCTATTCGGCGGATCAGACACAACTGTTTCTTGTGCGTGTTAACATCCTCAATGAAACTCCACGTAATTAGTCCCCTGGCGTTCATCGCATCTACATACCATGGCATCTGCATGACTTCCGGTGTTGGCTGGTTGAAAATCCAGTTGTTTAACATCGTAGGATTCTTGATAAAGAAACGAAAATATTCAATTTCTTTGTATAAATCCACGTATNNTGACTACATCATATACGGATGTATATTGAGCGGTGACAACCCTACTCAGCTGACGGTCAAATAACAGACGATAAGATACATCGGAAGGAGAATACAATAAATCCTCCGTCCGTTTCTTCAACCGTTCCACATTCTTTATACTCTGATCTAAGGCGTTATTCAATGCCATTTTCCGCAGTTCTAACGTTAAAAAAAAACCAACTATTATGACCGGAACAAATACAGCAATGATGAAGGATAATATCAATTTGTTCCGTATCCTCATGTTATTTAAGAGGTTCATTATGGCATACATTACTCCTATTAAAAGCATTATTAGTAACTTTTACAGCTAACGTTTTTCGAGAATCATTTCTGTCTGTCTAAATTTAAGAGCCTGTATTTTATACAGGCTAATTTTAATGTTTAATTATTCATTCCAAAGCTTCACGCGTGCTTGAACCAGCTTCGTATATTCCTTCTCCATCTCTTTCACGCCTGCCTTCTCGATATCTTTCATATAAATATCCCAGATGGCGTCGAATTTTTCAGGTTTCGCAAGAATCGCTTCAGGTATACGTTTCCAGGTAATATCCTTCATTTTCTCAGCTAGCACACTGACTTTGGAGTCAGCTGGAGCAGAAATGTTCCATGCTACACCCCAAGGCTTAACCGGGAATTCAGATTCACCCGGGAATAACTCCTTCCAATTTTTGATGCCGTAGCCTGTTAACACTTCCTTCTCCACATCATTATAGGAAGCTTCAATTTGTTCCGGGAAGTTAGTAGTAATATAGTTGCCTGTGGAATCCTTTACGCCGTCGCCATAGTGCGGACCTATGTTATTATAAAAGCCTATACCTGTTTTTTTGGAGAAATTAATGGAATCGTTGATTTTTTGATCATTGATTTCTTGAGGAATTTTTCGCACACCGTTTTCTACAACATAATGCATACCCTCAACACCCCAGTAGGTAAGAACTTGGCCTTCCTCGGAGGCGAGAAAATCAAGAAATTTAATGGCACGAACCGGATCTTTGCAAGTTTTAGAGATCGAAATACCGTAACCTGCCATGAAGCCAGTTGACTGGAAAGAATGATCTTTGAATTGTTCATTCAGGGTAACCGGATAATGACCGTAGGCATGATCGAATTTCCCCTCTGCCTTCAAGCTTCTCTCACCATCACCATACTCCCAGTCTTGGTCGATCAAGCCCAATACGCTGCCTGATGCGATTTTCGCTTTATATTGGTCAAATTTTTGTATAAAGGATTCTCGATCCAGCAGACCGATATCGTTCATATGATTCAACCATCTGAAGTATTCTTTCTCTTCAGGACGTCTGAAGTGATACATCGCCTCATAGGTCTCAGGGTTGATATAATATTCTCCGTCGTCCGGGGCACCGGTAGTATAGAATGCAGGATTTGTAACAGAGATTAAAATTCTCCAGTCTTCAGCGAGCAGGGATAGACCGATGTTTTTCTCGCCTTTTTCATTGGTCGGATGCTTGTCGAGATAGGTTTTGATAGCGTTTTCGAAATCCTTAACCGTTCTGATCTTCGGGTATCCAAGCTCTTTCACGACACGATGCTGAAGCTCGAAACCGCCGGTTGCGCTAAACCCGACACCATCCACGCCTGCATAAGTTGGAAGTGCATAGATGCTATGGTCTGTTTCACTGTAACGCAGGCGCTTCATATATTTCCCGTATAGCTTTTTGATATTAGGGGCATGCTTCTCTATCAGATCGGTCAGGTCAAGAAGTGCATCTGCATCAACCATCTTGTTAATATCGTTTTTTGCACTGATCAAATCAGGATACTCGCCACTGACTGCGATAAGCGATACTTTTTGGGAAGGATCACCTACAGCAAATTCTGCATCCAGGGATACACCTGTTTTTTCTGTGATGACTTTCCCGATATCATCCCGCATATCTACCCAGTTCGGATTTGGATCTTCTGCAAAAAAAGAGAAGGTTATCGGTTCAAGCTTCTCTGAACCTTGCTTGTCATTGCTTCCTTTGTCTGCTCCTTTGCTGGTATTGACGTTTGAATTATTGGCTTCTTCATTGTTATTGCCGCTGCAACCGATCATTGTGATTGTCAAAGATAGGACCAGTAATAGCGCTAATATCATTTTACCTGTTTTCCCCTTCATCTGTATTGCCTCCCCTAAAAGATATTGTTTATTTGTATAACAGGTAACCCTGATGTG
>DOJM01000559.1:9152-9627 GCA_003529225.1 Paenibacillus sp. | reverse complement strand
AGGGGTAAACGATCAGAATGGGTACAGTTACAACGATGGTGATGGCCATTTTGACAGATTCCGGTGAAATTCTATTCATTAGTTGTGACATGTTCGGATCATGTATATCATTGGAACCGATCTGCGTGCTTTGCAGCACCTTCATCAATTCGTATTGCAGGGTAGTTAGATGGCGCGCCGTGCTATTATAAAGAAACGTATCAAACCAGGAATTCCATTGACCTACTGCCAAAAAGAGAGCAACAGTAGCCACCACAGGCTTAAAAAGAGGGAGGAACACTCTCCAGTAGATCGTAAAGTCATTGGCACCGTCCAGCTTGGCAGATTCCTGAAGTGCACTGGGCAGTCCGTCTATAAAAGATCGGATGATAAATACATTCCAAGCGCTTACCATACCGGGCAGTACATAAACCCAAAAGGAATTCATCATTCCAAGATGACGGATTAGGATAAAGCCCGGGATCAATCCGCCGGA
>DOJM01000559.1:6078-9123 GCA_003529225.1 Paenibacillus sp. | reverse complement strand
CCCAAGTCCACTTTCTCGGCCAAAGGTATATCCCTCCCTTGACGGTATCCATAGAATCATTTAATGATATGGCCAGTACGTTTAGAAAGGGGTAAAGCGTAATGACAAACGCCAAAGTCATAAAGGAACAGTTAACGATGTCAAATATCTGATCGGACCTAGAAGCGTTAATAGCTCTGCTTTGTCTGTTCATATCCCTGCCCTCCTACATAATGCTTTCTTTCGATGTNNACAGAGTTGAATATATTAATGGCCGTACCAAAGGAATAACGCCCAAGTTGTAAACCATAATTCAAGGCATAAAGGTCCAAGGTTTCGGCCTTATCAGCAACAATCGGGTTGCTCAACAGGAACTGCTTTTCAAAACCGATATTAATCAAGTTTCCGATGGACATAATCAGCAGAATGATGATTGTTGTCCGAATTCCCGGAAGCGTAATATGCCACATTTGTCGAATCCGGGCCGCCCCATCTACTCTGGCCGCTTCATACAGTTCCGGATCAATACCCGTCATTGCAGCCAAGTAGATGATCGAATTCCAACCTGTCTCCTTCCAGACATCGGAAGCTGTCACAATTCCCCAAAACCAGTCTGCTTTCGCCAAAAACTGAATAGGTTCAGTAATAATATGCAGATTCATAAGTAGTCCGTTGATTCCGCCATCAATGGACATCATCTTGTTGATGATCCCAGCTACGACAACCCAGGATACGAAGTGGGGCAGGTACGATACGGTTTGCACAATACGTTTAAACATTTGACGGCGCAGTTCATTAAGCAAGAGGGCAAATAGAATTGGAATCGTAAATCCTGCGAATAACCCCATAAAGCTCATTGCCAGCGTGTTTTTGAGTGCCATGTAAAACCGTTCATCATGGAACAATTCCCTGAAGTTATCAAGCCCGACCCATTCCTGCTTCATGAAAGACTTACCCGGCCGATAGCGTTGGAATGCCATCGTCCAGCCCCAGATCGGGATATAGTTAAATAAAAATACCCAAGCAACAAAAGGTATGGACATCAAATACAAATACTTTTGTTGAAGAAGGGTCCTCCAGAACTTACCCGAATTCCTCTGGGGTTTAAGTGGTTTCGCTGCTGTTAACGCTTCCATTTGCATTGCCTCCTTTTCTCTGACTTCATGATAATCTCTTGAAATCGCTTATATAACCCAATAAAATAGTGTAATTAATCATGTGAAAACTATATTTATTATTTGAAGAATGCTAACCTTAAGTTTTATTTTGAAATTGGAAATGTATTTATTAATACCAAAAGCCATAGCTTTGATGCTTTTAAATCTTTTGGATACTTTGCTTTTTTGAGATATCCATGCTTCTTTAAATAAAAAAAGACCTCGTATAGGGTCTCTTTATTGTTAACTTAAGCCTTAACCTTTTGAAGTTCTTTCTGGACGATAATCATTTGTGACAACAATAAACTAGAAGAAGATATTTCCTCTACAGATGCAAATTGTTCTTGAGTTGCAGCTGAAATATCTTGTGTTCCATATGAAGTATTTCAAATACTTTAGCTTATCTATACTCATGAAAATACTCGAATTTATTAGTAATTATTACGATTTTCGAGTTGATTATAAGTTCATTTGAAAATAATGTCAATCTCATTTTCAACTAATTAATGCTACTTACGATATATCTAATCTAGAGACAGATGGGGGCTGCCCTGATAAATAAACCTGAGGTTGTTATCAAAATCATTAACAGCGACTTGAGGTCTGATTGTACGGGATGCATATATGGGTGCGGTCGCACCCTTCCGACTCCTAATGATTGGGAAAACTCTGAAAAACCTATCACCTATCTCTCGCAGTGGTCTAGTATATATTCTTTTCCAGCTCTTGTTACCAATAATAATTTTGGGTCGGGAGCCTTTGAATAAAATTTCATCCTTCACGCAACATTTCCTCTATGCCAGTTGTTTACACAGTGTAGAACCAAATAAGCGGTTCAAGACGAGAGGAGAACTTAACTATGAATAAACTTTCTACAGCCATTATGGCCTGCACACTTGCGCTTACATTACCGATGACGGCTCTTGTCGCTAATGCACCGAAGTACGGGCTGACTGCCACTCATCAGGAGTATCACATTACTGGGAATAAAATAGTGATAAAACTGCAGCCGAAAGTGATCAATAATGTCACCATGGTGCCTGCTCGTGCAGTTTTTGAAGCCCTTGGCTTTACTGTCAAATGGGATGGAAAAAAGAAGGCATTCCATGCTGAAAACGGAGAGAGAGAAACTGATTTTGTTATTGGAACAGACAGTTTTTTTGCCTATAGCACTCATTCCCTTGGTATGACTGCACCCACTTCCCTTGGTACGGCTCCCGTTACAATCAGTGGCTCCGTTTATGTGCCTGTGGGACTATTCCGTATTATACTTGGCAATGACAATGCCGTCGTTGTAAAAGACGGTAACATCCGTATTAATGGTGATAAAGTAAGCAAAGACGCCGACAAAAAGGGAACAGAGATTCCAAATCCCTATGTGAGCTATAATACTGTGGAGGATGCACGAAAGGCAATGGGCGTAGATTTTGCGGTTCCTTCATTGCTTCCGAAGAATTACAAACAGGACGTTATTTCTATCATAAATGACACTGAGATTAAAATGGCACAGATTGTTTATCAGAATGGGGATAATAAACTGTATTATCGTGTATCGCAAAACTCCGGTGACATTAGCGGTGATTACAACGAATATGAGACCACAAAAACTGTCGCCATAGGAGAGTTAAAGATTACACTGAAAGGAAATAAAGGACTTGTCTCCATAGCTTCTTGGGAAGCAAATGGCTTCAACTATTGCTTGATGCCAGATAGTGCACTCTCCGTTGAAGAGTTACAAGCCATCATTAAAAGCATCATATAATTCCAATTCCATGCAATTATACCAACCCGGAATTAGTTAATTTTCCGGGTCGCTTGTTTGTGTTGATTTTAGAGAAAGTGAGGGTATGATGACGAATAATCCCGTCTTACTACAAGCATCCTTTAAATACCTTTTCAGGATTAAAAC
>DOJM01000559.1:5441-5889 GCA_003529225.1 Paenibacillus sp. | reverse complement strand
GAGGGTAGCCATCAACTTATGCAAAAATAAAATTAAATATAACCAGCGACGACGCTGGGAAGAATTGTCTGAATCCCTCTCCCGTGAGATACCGGAGGATCTCTCCTTTGTGTGGGATACTGTCGCTTCGTTGCCAGTTAAGTATCGAGAGGTAATCCACCTGTTTTATCAAGAGGATATGACTACCAAAAAGATAGCCAAGCTACTCGATAAGCAAGAGTCTACTGTTCGTTCCCTGCTACACCGAGCTAGGGGCTATTTGAAAGATGAATTAAAAGAGGTGTATGATTTTGAAGAATAAGTATCGGCAGGGGCAGGAAATGATCTATGTAACACCGGATATGGAACAAAGGGTTTTGGCTCATTTAGCCCAGGCAGAGCAAAGTAAATCCGAAGCGAAGAAGCCCGTTGTGCCACGTATTCCTCTTAAGTTTGTGATTTCCATTGC
>DOJM01000559.1:4688-5399 GCA_003529225.1 Paenibacillus sp. | reverse complement strand
GTCTGAAAATCTTCCCTTTCAGCTTTATATGCCTTCAAGTTTATCTAAAGATTATACACTGGAATCCAGTTCGATTCTGTTTGAGAGAACCGCCCAGCTGATTTACTCAAGCAATACTGACAGAATTAAGTTCCAGATGACAGAAGGAGCGCTGGATGAGAGCGGAGATTTTACTGAATATAAGCAAATCAAGATTCTTACCTCAGACCATGGTGAATTGACCATTAAAGGAAACAACGACCTATTTTCTGTTGTATCATGGTCGCAAAACGGTTTTTCCTTCACAATTTCCACCAGTAAGCCCTTGTCACTAAAGACTATGGTTGGATTAGCTGAAAGTGTTGCTCCATACTCATCCCAATAATAATAGAGGTGGGCACATAGTTGTGTCCGCCTCGTATTACATGGGTTCATTCATCCAGAGAACCGCCCGAAAGGGTGTATCTTCTACCAGGCTACAGTGACAACCATTGCTTTAGGACTTGGAGTATGAAGCGATGGGCTGAAGTCACGGACATCATCATAGCAAAAGCCGTAGGCCAACCGATCGATACTGTGGTCATGCCAGAACTTCACATATTCGTTGGAAGGTGCTGTTTTAAAGAAATAACTTTCATTTCCCCAGTTTGTTGGGTCAACCGTAAGCAGCAGGTGTCTGTTGATTGCCGCGCACAGTTGGGCCTGGATCGCCAGTTCAACATCGGTAATCGA
>DOJM01000559.1:619-4666 GCA_003529225.1 Paenibacillus sp. | reverse complement strand
TATTCGCATCCTTTTTGAATACGAGCTTGTCGGTTCCCGGCATCACATGCCCGCTGTAGGTTACCAGATTGCCTCCGCCGACAGGGACGGAAAATACCAGTTCTTTACTGCGGTAAGTATTCCAGATGTCATTAATGTAGGCATCAAAAAAGTGCGTATTGTCTTCACCGTTCACGGGGTGTCCAAATGAGCCTTTACCCGGAGCCAGAATCCGGTATGGAGAGTTTGCCAAGGAAACGAACTTGTCGGCNNCGTGTCCGATCAATTGCATTTTTAGCGGGAACCCGAATTGATCCACTCTTGTTGTGTTGCCATGGAATCCGTTTGGACCCAAATTGAATTCGATAAAATCAAAATAAACCTTCTGGTTGGCGTCCGTTGGGGAGTTGATGTCCGGTCCCTGATATCCAAGGCCGACGATATTTCCGGCGCCATCCAGAGCGTCAACCGCACGGATTAACACAGGCTCACCATAGCTCACATAGAGCCTTGCAGATTCGATATCCGGGATGGATACCCAGCTTACGTCACTCAGCTTATGGAAGTAGTTGGTGTAATAATCATTCGTATTATTGCCGTCTTGGTTATTCTTGTAATAGGTATTGTCCGTTCGTTTCATTTCGACTAGGCTGCCGGTTGCATCCACGTGAACGAATTTTCCCGTTTGATAGGATTTGCCGACAATCTGCCAGTAAACCTGGCTATCTGTGTATTGGCCTTTGCTGTCATTTTTAATCTGGATAGTCAAGCGGTTGCTTCCGACCGGCACATCCGGGCCTCCGCCCGTATTAATGCTGTATGCCGAAATCGCTGCTGGAGAGTCAAAATAACCGGTTTTCACGGCTATGGCCTTGAGGGTCTGGCTTTGCGACACTTGGATGGCTCCGGTGTATAGTGCGGACTGGCGGGNNGGGTGGGTGTGCTGCCGTCGGTGGTGTAATAAATGGCGGCATCGCTTGGTACAGCAGAGATAGTAACATTCTGTGCTGAGGTGTAGGTGCCTGCACCTGGGCTGAACGTTGGAGCGGATAATGTTGCCGGATTTTCTCCTCCGCCTTGTCCGTAGGTGTAAGAAACCTGTGCTGTGTCGGTTGCTCCTCCAGTTGCTTCATTAAAATAGGTAAATGAGTATTTAATGACATCGTTCGCAGCTAATGTAACGGGAACTTTATATTCATAGTTGCCTGTAGCTGCATTTTTTTGTATGGAGATATTCTGCTGAACACCTGTTTGACCGCCGGATGTGATGGTGTAATGTACATCCAGGAATCTCAGCGTTAAGCTGGTCTGAAACCAAATTGTGCCTGTGGAGCCGGTCTCACTTATGCCGGCAGTGTAGTCACCCGCCGCATTCACCTTCGTACCCAACAGCGGCAAAATAGCCAGCGCCAGCGTTAACCAAACTGTAAAGATTTTTTTAATCATAAGTAGCCTCCGTTTCTTTTTGTTTCTTCTATTATCACTTCACCATCAGCGAATCGCGTCCATTCCCGATGAATCCCCAGAAATTTTTATTCATTGGAATGAACGAAACAGAGTTTCGGGATTTCTTTGTGTTTGTTTCGCAAAGCTATTATATGCCGGGAAAATAGCCTTACTATACATTCATCTACATAAATCAATGATTTTTTACGAAAATTAACGAAACAGTTGGTTTCCAATGCACTGAGGACGTATCAAGATTGAGCATTTGATCGAAGTCTGGACAGCGGGGATAAATCGTTATGTGAAGCGGTAACCATTTGAGTATAGACGTAGAGATGCACACAAGGTTGAAACCGAGCATGAACGAGAAATGCGTCGTTTGAAATTGGAGGTAAATGTCCTGAAAAAGTGGTTACAAATCTTGAAAGGGGAGGGTTGAAGAAGAGATATGTCGTCATCGGCGAGCTTAAGTACAAGCAAACCATAAGCCTATGCCTATCTGAAACGCAAGGATAAGGATACTGACGGACGTAAGATCAAAGCCATTTATGAGCACCGTAACAGCACCGTAGGATACCGCCTTATATAGGATGAGTTGTACCTTCAATATCGTCTTGTTGTGAATCACAAAAAGGTTTTGCGACTCATGCGGGACCTCGGTATTAAAGCGACTATACGCCGTAAATATGTTCACAGAACAAGCTGTGAGGCGGCAGTCTCGAATGGATGGATCGTTGAAAATCTGTCGAAACGAGACTTTAAAGCCGACAAACCCAATCAGCAGACATAATGATAATCCGCTTTCAGCATCGTACACTTCACCTGTGTATTTGAAAGAGTTGGAGGTTCCTTCTTTCCGGCCAGTGCTCTTTATATAGTGCAGGCCTCGGCAAAATACCGAAAACTCGTGTTGCTCCCATTTTTGCCGACAGCCTAGACCTATGTATAATTTGACATGATATCAATCTTGTTTCTATTTGATTAATTTCCCTAAAAAAGATAAAAAACCTCCAACCCCGTATATGCGGCTTCGGAAGTTATTCATTGACTGCGCTTCGCAGTTACTCTAAGTACAGAATCCCAAAATCACAGCTGCTATGAAATTCTGGTTTGTTCGAATGAACTTCGCTCCATGTTCCATAGTGCGGATAGGTCGTATCGTCGCCGCACTTGTAAAAGTTTCCTCTTATCCTTTTTCCCGGCACTGCCCGAAAGTCCGAAAAATAAGATTGTACCCAAGCCCATGAGATCGAAAAGCTTAATTCCCAATACACTTCCCCTTTATCATTGATTTGATCCGTGGTGGATAGGATGTGGAAAAGTGCCGGATTGATAGTGATTGGGAAGCGATCATACCGATCCGCTCCTATCTGCAAGAGGATTGCACCATTCGCATTAAATTCGAAATTCATATAGCGCTGGTCCGAATCCGGAGTAGGCTGAAAAAAGAACTCGATGCAGCTATCCTTATACACGGGATCATTCATGTTTCTATATGTTCGTATTGGATTCTTTTCGTAAACCTTAAACTGAAGCTTCAGATCCTCCTGACTGTAATTTAATCTTGCTGTAACGATCGGGTTATACCCTTTAAGCCATTGATACTGCTTGATGATCTGGACTTCTTCTGTATCTGAAACATCCGTCTGATTTGTCAGGCGGGGAATTACTAAGGTCTCCAATTTTCTTTCCATGGTTCATTCCCTTCTGTTCGGAATCCCACTGGGCTAACACAGCAAAACAACCCGCGATTACCCGGTTTTCCAATACGCAGTCTCGATCCCCGAGATTTCGCACTGCCGTCTGCCGTTACCTGTATTGGCGGATGAAGGAGACCGCCCGCTCNNCGATCCCCCACTTCCCGCTCGATGGTCAGCCCCCCATATCCGCTCTCCTGCAAGGCGGCGAAATTGGCGTCGAAATCCACCTTTCCCTCGCCTAAGGGAACCTCCTGGAATATGGCTCCGGAGCTTACAAGCTCTGCAATCGCATCACTATGTTGGTCCACCCTTATTTCGCGCAAGGTAACGTAATTCCTTCATGGATCGCCCGGTCGGCCAGAAGAGCGATCTCCATCGCCCGGTAGGCATCCTCCATTGCCGGTATAGCGGGCAAGTTGTTCTCCACCATGGACAGGAAATAGTCCAGTTGAGCACCCGTAGGCTTCACGGAGAAGTCCATATTGATCTGCCGGACCGTTCCCTTCCGGTAGTCTTCGACCTCGACCAGATTTCCCAAATGCTGATCCCCTAGCGGTCGATCGTTCTTGTAGATGATGCGGATCCGGCCTGCCGGTCCAATGAATTCCTTCCGGTTATCAGTCGGAAGCCCCTTGCCCCACCCCGTCTCAAAGTAGCCGATGGAGCCGTCCGACAGACGGAGGGTCATGAGTCCGTAATTGTAAGTGTACGGCGGGACTTCTTCATAGAGACGCTGCCCGATCCCGTTGACACTTACCACGTCCGCCCCTGTAGCCCAACGCATCACATCGATATAATGGACGCCGCAATCCACGATCGGCGAGACGTCCCGGAGCAGGGACAATTGGGAAGCCCAATTTTTGGAGGGCTTCAATTGGGATAACCGGATGACCAAGGGGAAGCCGATAGCGCCCTCCCGGAT
>DOJM01000559.1:0-605 GCA_003529225.1 Paenibacillus sp. | reverse complement strand
GTGTTATGGCGAAGGATGTGACCGATCAGGACCTTGGTTTTGGCTCCACGGGCCAGCTTCATGAACTCCTGCGTTTCCCGTGCATTGCCCGCCATCGGCTTCTCGCATAGGATATGTTTCCCTGCAGAGAGACAATCTTTTGCGATCTCCAGATGGGAGGACGGGTACGTGGCGATAATGACCAGATCCACATCGTCACGCTCGATCAAGGCCCGGTAATCCGTGCTCCAACACTCGGCTCCGTATTGGCTTGCCACTAAGGAGGCCCTGTCCCGGTTCCAATCCGATACGCCGATCAACCGGACCCGCTCCTGTCGTGATATCGCGTCCAAGTGGAGAGCCCCCATATAACCGCAGCCTATCACGACCGCCCCGTACCTTTTCATGATGCATCCATCCCATCCTTCTCACTCGCGGAGGTTATTTTATGTTGATCCAAGCTCCTTGTTGGGAGAAGCCGAAGTCTCCCTACAGCGTCTAGTCTTCTTGGGCATTGATTACTAACCATTCTACATGCATATCCTTCTCTCACATTTGTATAATACCGGATTACTACAGAATAACTTTCGTCTTCTTATGATACCTTATTACCTTTATTATATAAG
>DOJM01000119.1 GCA_003529225.1 Paenibacillus sp. | reverse complement strand
CATCACACAGTGTATCACCTGTGCTGGTATCTTTCAAACCAACTGCTGCAGCGATGTCACCAGAATACACGATGGAAATCTCTTGACGGCTGTTAGCATGCATTTGAAGGATACGACCAATACGTTCACGCTTGTTCTTAGTAGCATTAACTACGTAAGATCCGGACTCTAGAACACCAGAGTATACACGGAAGAACGTAAGTTTACCTACATAAGGGTCAGTCATGATTTTAAATGCCAAAGCTGCAAACGGTTCTTCATCCGAAGAATGACGAATTGCTTCAGTTCCATCCTCAAGATGTCCAGTGATAGCTGGAACGTCAAGAGGAGATGGCAAGTAATCAACAACAGCATCCAGCATAAGCTGAATACCTTTGTTACGGTAGGAGGATCCAACAATTACAGGGAACAATTTAACTTCAACTACGCCTTTGCGCAGTGCAGCTTTAATTTCCGGAACTGTAATTTCTTCGCCTTCCAAGTACTTCATAGTCAGATCTTCATCAAGTTCAGCAACTTTCTCGATCAACTCGAGACGCAGCTCCTCAACTTTGGCCAAATATTCTTCCGGAATATCCGTTACTTCGATGTTTTGGCCTAGATCATCTCTGAACATGTGTGCTTTTTGCTCAACAAGGTCGATAATACCAGTGAAATCACTTTCTGCACCAATTGGCAATTGAATAGCAACTGCATTGGCTTGAAGGCGATCACGCATAGTTTCGATTACGTTAAGGAAATCCGCACCGATAATGTCCATTTTGTTCACATATGCAATACGTGGAACGTTATAACGGTCAGCCTGTCTCCATACGGTTTCAGACTGAGGCTCAACGCCCTCTTTTGCACTAAATACACCTACTGCCCCATCCAATACACGCAGGGAACGCTCAACTTCAACAGTGAAGTCAACGTGTCCTGGGGTATCAATGATATTGATGCGGTGACCTTTCCACGCAGCAGTCGTAGCAGCGGACGTAATCGTGATTCCGCGCTCTTGTTCTTGCTCCATCCAGTCCATTGTAGCAGCACCCTCGTGAACTTCACCGATTTTGTGCGTACGGCCTGTATAGAAAAGAATCCGCTCTGTGGTAGTTGTTTTACCAGCATCAATATGCGCCATGATCCCGATATTACGTGTATTTTTTAAGGAGAACTCTCTAGCCATGAAATGGATCTCCCTTCAAAATATAAGTTATTTGAATGACCTAATCCTACCAACGGTAGTGAGCGAACGCTTTGTTTGCTTCAGCCATTTTGTGTGTATCTTCGCGTTTCTTAACAGAAGCGCCTGTGTTGTTGGAAGCGTCGATGATCTCAGCCGCCAAACGCTCTTCCATCGTCTTCTCACCGCGGTTGCGAGAGTAGTTTACGAGCCAACGTAATCCCAGAGCAGTACGTCTCTCTGGTTTAACCTCGATAGGTACTTGATAGTTAGCACCACCGACACGACGAGCTTTGACTTCCAAAACCGGCATGATATTCTTGATGGCAGCTTCGAAAACTTCCATCGGATCTTTACCCGTACGTTCTTCAATCAACTTGAATGAATTGTACAGAATGCTTTGAGCGACACCTCTTTTACCACCCAGCATAATGCGGTTAATCAAACGAGTAACCAACTTGCTATTATACAACGGATCTGGCAATACGTCTCTCTTAGTAACTGGACCTTTGCGTGGCATGGATATCCCCCTTTCTTAAATGTTTATTATTCTAGAATTTTTTCTTATTTCTTAGCTTTAGGACGTTTAGCACCGTATTTAGAACGAGCTTGCATCCGGTTAGCTACACCTGCTGTATCCAATGCACCACGAACGATATGGTAACGAACCCCTGCAAGGTCCTTTACTTTACCTCCGCGAAGTAATACAACACTGTGCTCTTGTAAGTTATGTCCGATACCCGGGATATAAGCTGTTACCTCGAGACGGTTCGTCAAACGAACACGGGCATATTTACGAAGCGCTGAGTTTGGTTTACGTGGAGTCATAGTACCAACACGAGTGCACACACCGCGTTTTTGCGGAGCGCTCAAATTTGTAGCCTCACGCTTGAGGGCGTTATACCCTTTTTGAAGAGCGGGAGATTTAGATTTTTCGATTTTGGCTTGACGACCTTTACGAACCAATTGGTTAATTGTTGGCATGTTGTTGCCACCCCCTTCCTGAAATGATAGCCGATTTAAGAACTCTAAGCCCACAGACCCAGGCGGTTCATAAAAAGACAAATGAAAAGTTCTTGCTGCTGGAGTTCACCCCAGTACAAAAACATTTCCGTAGCTATTGTTTTAAGACGGCTGCCATCGCAGCGCCAACTTCTATTCCGCAGGCCTTGCCCAAATTCAGCATCGTATCCACGTATGTGATCTTAACACCTTGTTTGTTACAAAGCATAACTATCCTGGAAGTAAGCCTTTGATCTCCGTCCTCTGCCACATAGACTTCTGCAGCTTGGCCCAACTCTACCGCCTTGACGGTTTGTTTGGTACCGATCTTGACCTGAGCATCCTGTAGTCCTCTATCATCAGTCATAATCATTACCTCCAATGAACAAGGATAACATGGCTACTCACGCACCTTAGACATTTTAGCATTATCAATAGATGGTGTCAAGAAATTCAGCAATAATTTTTATGAATATTATACACAGCAGATATTCGTGTCACACCTATGAATAGGTATGACACGAGTTCACTACCATGATTGCTTATTTATTCAGCAGGAACCGGCTCTAAAGATTCAAGCGCGCTTTCTGCATTTGGATCACTTAGCTTAACATTACGGTAACGATTCATACCAGTACCTGCAGGAATCAACTTACCGATAATAACATTTTCTTTGAGTCCAAGCAACTTATCTACTTTGCCTTTGATAGCAGCGTCTGTTAAGACACGAGTAGTTTCTTGGAAAGATGCAGCGGATAAGAAGGAATCTGTCTCAAGAGATGCCTTGGTAATACCGAGTAAGACCGGTTTAGCAACTGCAGGCTCTTTACCTGACAAGATGGCTTCCTTGTTAGCAGCTTCATATTCATGAATATCCGCAAACGCACCTGGTAACAGACTTGTGTCACCTGCATCAATGATACGGATCTTCCGAAGCATTTGTTTGATCATAACTTCAATGTGCTTATCATTGATCTCAACGCCCTGGTTACGATATACACGCTGAACTTCTTGCAGAATGTAATTTTGTACCCCACGGATCCCTTTGATTCGCAGCATTTCTTTAGGGTCAATCGAACCGTCTGTCAACTCATCGCCGGCTTCAATTTCTTGGCCTTCGCTGACACGTAGACGTGAACCATAAGTAATGGAATAAGTCTTGGATTCTGCTTCACCTTGAACCTCGATTTCACGACGATCCTTAGTTTCACGGATTTCCTTGATTACACCATCGATCTCACTTATTGTAGCTTGACCTTTAGGGTTACGTGCTTCAAACAACTCTTGAATACGCGGCAAACCTTGCGTGATGTCATCACCGGCAACACCGCCGGTATGGAACGTACGCATTGTAAGCTGGGTTCCTGGTTCACCGATGGATTGTGCAGCGATAATACCAACCGCTTCACCGATCTCAACGTGTTTACCAGTTGCCAAGTTACGTCCGTAACATTTCTTACAAACACCATGACGAGCACGGCAGCTTAGTACAGAGCGAATTTGCAGCTTAGTTACACCAGCATTCACGATTGCTTCCGCTTTATCGGAGTCAATCAAATCGTTCCGGTGAACAATGATTTCGCCTGTTTCTGGATGACGAACAGTCTCGAAGCAGTAACGACCTTCAATACGGTCATACAGATCCTCAATAACCTCTTTACCATCCTGAATACGACTAACTGTAAATCCTTTATCCGTTCCACAATCTTCCTCACGGACGATGACATCCTGAGCTACGTCAACGAGACGACGAGTCAAGTAACCGGAGTCAGCAGTACGAAGTGCGGTATCGGCAAGACCTTTACGCGCTCCGTGAGTGGAGATAAAGTACTCCAAGACCGTTAGACCTTCACGGAAGTTCGCTTTNNTGCCATCAGACCACGCATACCACCCAGCTGAGTGATCTGCGATTTGTTACCCCGCGCTTTGGAGTCAACCATGAGCATGATAGAGTTGAAACGGTCCATCGATTTAAGCAGGATGTTCGTAAGATCATCCTTCGTCTTCGACCAGATCTCAATAACACGGTCGTACCGTTCGTCATTAGTGATCAGACCACGGCGATATTGGTTAGCAACCACATCTACCTTAGCTTCGGANNCAGGCACGATAACATCCGACACGGCAACGGTAACACCGGAACGTGTGGAGTAAGTAAAGCCGAGTTGTTTAATTTTATCCAAAATCATAGAGGTTTTGGTTGTATGATAAGTTTCAAAACAACGTGCGATAATCAGACCCAGATATTCTTTACCTACAGCGCTGGCTTCAGGAGCGGATTCAATCAGCTCGCGAATATCTGCGCCTTTTTCATAGATAAAGTATTTCTCTGGCGTGCCATGCAGCAAGTTAGTCTTAGTCGCTTCATTGATATAAGGGAAACTACTTGGGTAAATTTCATTAAAGATAATCTTACCGATCGTAGTAATCAACATAGCGCCTTGTTGTTTTTCCGTAAAGCAAGTCTTACCCAGTGCTTTAACTGGAATAGCTACACGAGCATGAAGACCTGCAGTTCCGCGTTGGTAAGCTGATACAGCTTCATTTACGGTACGCAGAATCATACCTGATCCTTTTTCTTCCTTGTTGTCCATGGTCAGGTAGAAAGTACCAAGTACCATATCCTGGGAAGGTGTTACAACCGGTTTTCCGTCTTTAGGGTTCAAGATATTACCGGATGCAAGCATGAGAATACGTGCTTCCGCTTGAGCTTCTGCTGACAGAGGAACGTGCACCGCCATTTGGTCACCGTCAAAGTCGGCGTTATAAGCCGTACATACGAGTGGGTGAAGACGAATAGCATGACCTTCCACCAAAATCGGTTCAAAAGCTTGGATACCGAGACGGTGAAGTGTTGGTGCGCGGTTTAGAAGTACTGGGTGCTCTCTGATTACTTCTTCAAGTACATCCCATACTTCAGGACTTACACGCTCAACTTTACGTTTTGCGCTCTTTATGTTGTGGGCTAGGCCCTTATTAAGCAATTCCTTCATGACAAAAGGCTTGAACAATTCTAGCGCCATTTTCTTAGGAAGTCCGCACTGATACATCTTGAGGTACGGTCCTACAACGATAACGGAACGACCAGAGTAGTCAACCCGTTTACCGAGCAAGTTCTGACGGAAACGTCCTTGTTTACCTTTCAGCATGTGGCTGAGAGATTTCAATGGACGGTTACCAGGACCCGTTACCGGACGTCCTCTACGGCCGTTATCGATGAGAGCATCGACAGCTTCCTGTAGCATCCGTTTCTCGTTCTGCACGATAATGTCAGGTGCACCAAGATCCAGCAGTCTTTTCAGACGGTTGTTCCGGTTAATAACACGACGATAAAGATCGTTCAAATCAGACGTAGCAAAACGGCCACCATCCAATTGAACCATCGGACGAAGCTCCGGAGGAATAACCGGAAGAACATCCATGATCATCCAATCAGGTTTGTTGCCTGAGTTACGGAATGCTTCAATGACTTCCAGACGTTTGATCGCCCGGTTCCGACGTTGGCCTTGGGCCGTACGCAGTTCTTCTTTGAGGAATTCCAGCTCTTTTTCGATGTCGATGTCTTGAAGAAGCTTCTTAACAGCTTCAGCACCCATGCCCGCTTGGAATCCGTAACCGTATTTTTCACGGTAGCTACGATATTCTTTCTCGGATAGAAGTTGTTTCTTTTCCAGTGGTGTTTCACCTGGGTCAGTTACAACATACGAAGCGAAGTAGATAATCTCTTCAAGTGATCTTGGAGACATATCTAGTGCCAAACCCATACGGCTTGGGATACCTTTGAAGTACCAGATATGAGATACCGGAGCAGCCAATTCAATGTGACCCATACGTTC
>DOJM01000121.1:19449-19765 GCA_003529225.1 Paenibacillus sp. | reverse complement strand
CAGTGATTATGAAGATATTATGGATGAGTTCGGCACGCTTAAAGACTGGGAGCAACTACTGACTGGACTGCATGATCGTGGCATTAAGCTAATGATGGACGTTGTAATCAACCACTCTTCTGATGAACATCAATGGTTTGTAGAATCCCGTTCGTCAAAAGATAATCCATACCGTGATTACTACATATGGCGTCCAGGTGGACCGAACGGCGAACGCCCAAACAATTGGAGCTCCATATTCAGCGGTCCGGCTTGGGAACTAGATGAGACTACCGGTGAATACTATCTACATCTGTTCTCACGTAAGCAACCGGAT
>DOJM01000121.1:16908-19378 GCA_003529225.1 Paenibacillus sp. | reverse complement strand
GGGTGTCGATGGATTGCGGATGGACGTCATTAATTTGATTTCAAAAGCGGAAGGGCTACCCTCCTTTCAAATCGAGGGAGAAGCTCCAGAGGAACTTGCTTGGGGTGGCGATTACTTTATGAATGGCCCCCGGGTCCATGAGTTTTTACATGAAATGAACCAAAAGGTCCTTTCGGGCTATGACATTATGACCGTCGGGGAAACGCCAGGGGCTTCGGTAGAGGATGCCGTTCTTTACACAGACGAAGATCGTGAAGAGCTTCAAATGGTATTCCAATTCGAGCATATGGACGTAGATTCCGGCCCAGGAGGCAAATGGGATGTAGCCCCATGGACACTAACAAAACTGCGCGACATACTTCATAAATGGCAGGTCGGTCTGGCTGACAAGGGTTGGAATAGTCTGTACTTAAACAATCATGACCAGCCGCGTATGGTTTCACGATTTGGTGATGATGGGAAGTACCGCATAATATCTGCTAAAATGCTCGCTACCTTACTACATACACTTAAAGGCACCCCTTATATTTACCAAGGTGAAGAAATTGGGATGACGAATGTAAAATTCACAACGCTGGAAGATTATAAAGACATCGAAATTCTGAATATGTACCGTGAAAATGTAACGGAGGGTGGCGCAGATCATGAAACGATTCTGAACGCTATCCATGTCAAAGGCCGAGACAACGCCCGTACCCCAATGCAATGGGATGCATCTGCTAATGCTGGATTTTCAGAAGGAGAACCATGGCTCAAAGTAAATCCGATTTACAAGGAAATTAATGTGGAGCAAGCATTGGCGGATTCTGATTCAATCTTCTACTACTACCAGGAATTAATTGCTTTACGCAAAAAAAATCCGATTATGGTATATGGAGAGTATAAGCTACTACTGCCTGATCATGAGAACCTTTATGCTTATACCAGAACTTTAGATGATGAACAATGGCTGATCCTGCTGAACTTCAACGAGGCTCCACAAACCGTTGATCTCTCTGCTGAGCTGAGCACCGTTACTGATTTAATCATTGGAAATTACCCAGATGAATCACCAACACGAGAAATTCTGCGTCCTTACGAAGCAAGAGTGTACAGATTACAAAGCTGACTCTCTCCACCTTCCTGAGTTATACTATATAGGATGATTTTGTTAAGATCATTTTTCCATCAGCAACCTGTCATTAGAGAGCAAGGAATAACAGGATTTGCAAAGGGTGGCATGATAGTATGAACTCAAAGGGAGATGGCAGGCTTGGAATGGCTTATCCGCATGAAAGAAGCTTTAGATTATATGGAGAGCAAAATGGAGGAAACCTTTAATATAGAAGATATAGCAAAGGTGGCTTATTCCTCCCCTTTTCACTTCCAGCGTATGTTCTACATGCTTACCGGAGTATCAGTCAAAGACTATATCCGTAAACGGAGACTAACTCTGGCGGCACAGGAACTCGCTATTTCTAAAGTTAAGGTGCTAGNNCTCGGGAGTCAGGGGTACAGCTCAAAGCCTTCCCTAGACTCTCCTTCCATCTATCACTGAAGGGAGATAAAGAAATGGACTACAGAATTGAAACAAGGGACGCCTTTAATGTAATCGGACTAGTAGAGGAAATGACAACAAAAGATGGGGAGAATTTACGCCGTATCCCCCAGCTGTGGATTGAAGCTAACGAAGATGGTACGTCGGATAAGCTGATTGAGATTGGTGTTGATAAGGACATCCTTGGTATTTGTAAAGATTTCAATCATGAAAAAGAAACCTTCTCCTATTGGATTGCTGTCGAAGCCTCTCCAGAGTCGGATGCTCAGGGTTTTGCTTCTACGACGATACCAGCTGCGAGTTGGGCTGTATTCACCTCGGTAGGACCGATGCCGGATGCTATTCAACAAGCCTGGGCACGGATCTTTCAGGAATGGTTCCCTGCAACAGGCTACGAGCATACTGGAGGACCTGAGTTTGAGTTATACCTTCCAGGGAGACCTGATGCAGAGGATTATCGCTGCGAAATCTGGATACCCGTTATGAAAAAAAGTTAATGCTTACTAAGACTATTCGGAATCCCGGATAGTCTTTTTTTTCTTTCAGAATTTCTACTATTTCATTTTGAGAATCGGCTCAAGCTTGGTATAATAAATAGATTATGTGATTTAATAATGACTATTGTCGTCCGATTATCGGTGAAGGAGAAATTCATGTCTACTGTAAAAATATTTTCAGACAGCACTTCCGATTTGCCTCAGGGCTGGAAGGATACTTTTAATATCGGCATCGTTCCCCTTCACGTAGTCTTTGAAGAGGGAACCTACAAAGATGGTGAAGATATCACACCAGAAGAAGTGTATCGCCGTGTCGCAGCAAGCGGAGTATTGCCAAAGACGGCCGCGCCTTCGCCAGCTGACTTTATCGCCGCTTTTCAGCCGGTAATTAGCAGTGGAAATGATATTGTATATATCAGCCTTTCCTCATCACTAT
>DOJM01000121.1:14876-16886 GCA_003529225.1 Paenibacillus sp. | reverse complement strand
GCGCTTTTGGCCGCCGGGGAATTCCCTGAGGGGTGTGTACAGGTTATTGATTCACAGACCTTATGTGGAGGCATTGCTCTTCTCGTTATGAAAGCCGTCAGAGCCGCTGAAAAAGGCCACAGTGCCTTTGAGATTGCAGCTATGCTGGAGCAGAGCCGCAATCTTGTAGAAACAGAATTCGTGGTAGATACGCTAGATTACTTATATATGGGTGGACGCTGTTCAGGTATGCAGAATTTCATCGGTAGCCTGCTAAAAATTCGTCCTGTTCTTAGACTTGTAGACGGCAGCATCGTACCTACTAGTAAAATTCGCGGCAAAAAAGAAAAAGCCGTGGAACAAATGCTCCAGAACGCCTTGGTTAACGTAGATCGGATGGATAAAGAGCTGCTCATCGTTGTTCACACCTTAGCGGAAGAAGATGCTCACTATCTAGAGACAGCGATACGAGAGAAGACTCAAGTGAATGAGATCGCTATCCTAAACGCGGGTTGTGTTATTGGTAGCCATTGTGGTCCACATACTGTAGGTCTCATGTATATGCTTCAAGATTAATAAATCTCACGCTAATCTCCGGCCATTGCTTCGTAAGTCAATGGACCGGGGATTTGTGCGTTTACCCCTCCTGATCTGAAGTTGAAATAAACTCAACCTCTTTTTTTATGAAGGGCAGCATAAACCGGAACGTTGAACCTTTATTCTCTTCACTTTCTACAAAGATTGTCCCACCCATCAGCTCAACCAGCTGCTTACAAATAGCGAGTCCCAACCCTGTACCGCCATATTTACGATTGATGGTCGGGTGCAGCTGTGAGAAGGATTGAAATAATAAATTGAGTTTATTATCGGCAATCCCAACACCTGTATCGCGTACAGAGAATTCCAATAAATATTCTTTTGAATCCGAAAGGAGAATGTTCTTAACCGATAGCGTGACGCTTCCTTGTTCTGTGAATTTCAGAGCATTGCCTACCAGATTGACAATAATCTGTCGCAAACGGATCGGATCAGCCAGTAACGTGGTTGGAACACTCGTATCCGCCCACCACCGCAAGGCCAGCTTCTTCTCTTCGGCTTTAGGCGTAAATAAATCAATGATGTCCGATATCATCTCTCGAAGTTCAAACGATTCGGATTGCAGTGGCATTTTACCCGCTTCCATCTTGCTGAAATCAAGAATGTCATTCAAGATCTGTAAAAGCGTGTAACTACTGCTTCGTAAAATCTCGACATAACCTCGCTGTTCTTCTCCAAGATCTGTTTCAAGTAAAAGGTCTGACATCCCTATCATTCCGTTCATCGGTGTGCGAATTTCATGACTCATCATCGCTAGGAAATCAGATTTGGCTTGCGCCGCCTGTTCTGCAGATTCCTTAGCGCGAATGATTTCTTTCGCATTCGTGATATCACTAAAAGCAATAACTGCTCCTGAGATCTTTCCCCCATCCATAAGAGGTGCCACCCGATAATTGACGAAGAGGCTCGTTCCATCCTTACGCCAGAAGATCTCATCGTCTTTCCTGCGGATAATTCCATCTGCAATCGTAAGACTGATCTGACATTCAGGGGTTGAATAACGTGAACCATCACCTTGAACTTGATGGATATACTCCATAAGCTTTAGACCCACCAATTCTGTAGGCTGGTAGCCTAACATATCCGCTCCCTCACGGTTAATAAAGAGCGTTCGCCCCAAATTATCTAGTACGAATATTCCAGCGGAGACGGAGTTCAGAATCAGATTTGCTCTCTTATTCTCGACTTCAGCAGCAAAAGCAGGTTTGGAGTTTGACTCCAGTACCGCCTCAACAGATAACTTAACATGAAAAGAATCTGCTAATGCGTTTAGCCAGTCATGCAGCCCTTCCGAATAATGATGATAGTTGCTGTTATCCATTTGTACGATCGCGAATACCCCGACAATTCCCTCGTCTATCGTTACAGGAATAAAGTTTCCCTTCAAAGCGTCCGCTTTGGGATTGTTCAGATCATGCAATTCAAAGCTAGACG
>DOJM01000121.1:14517-14760 GCA_003529225.1 Paenibacillus sp. | reverse complement strand
GTATATTCTTTTAAGTGCTGTCAGACCTATATCTTGGAACGATGCTTCTGCACTGGATTCTAGATAGAACGTACGATTCGTTCCTACACAGCGACCTTGCCGATCCAACACAAATATCAAATTAGGATGATGATCATATAACGATTTATAAGCGCTCTCTTCCGAAAGCAATCGTGTTAGAATGGACGTCCAGTCTTTATCCACAATTCATTTCACCTCAGGCTCTCTCATCCATTATCATTA
>DOJM01000121.1:13572-14465 GCA_003529225.1 Paenibacillus sp. | reverse complement strand
TAAACACCAAATCCCCCTTTAGAACCCAACCACGATGATTGAACATCGTACTGAGATTCTTAAGAGGGATTTCTGTAAATATTTTAGGCTATATCTTTATGATCAATATTGCGAATGGCCATATAGGCAATACCTGCTCCTAGCAAGCCAAGCGAGATCGACACCGCCGCTAAATTACCTAAGCGTGCTTGATCAAATCCGCCAGAGATTAGGGACGTAACTAACACAGCCGAGACGATGGTGGCAGGAACTGATTTTTTCTTCATTCCAAAGTACAAAGGAATCAGAGCGATACCCGCTGCGTAAAATGCGTTTGCGCCTAACTTAACCAGTTCTGAGGTGATTATAGGAAGGTTTAACTCACCCGGAATAAGTTCTACAAAAGAATTGAATCCTATTAGGATAGCGCCAACCACAATGTCTGACACGATGATGGCAACAAATGTGAAGGCGAACACTATCAATATTTTCGCAGTCATTAGCTTTTTACGTGAGATAGGATACATGAAGAGAAGTGTAATAGTGTTGTTCTTATACTCATCAATCACCAGCTTGCTAATAATAACGGAAGCGAAAATAATATAAGCAGCCTTAACAAAAACGAACACACCCTCAAACATATCTGCATAAGAAGCGAACGACGGTTCATTCTCATTTCGATCAACGAATAAAACCATAATCATAAACCCAAGGATAGCAAGATTGACGATTGCTGCCCCTGTAAGAAGAGTTTTTAACTTATTCTTCCGAATCTCCAAAGATATTAATTTAAGCAACGCCTTCACCCCCAATCAATTGCAAAAAATAATCTTCCAGCGTATGTTGTTTCTTGCTGATGCTCTCAATCTCCACGTCTGCTAGCACTAACGCCTTATTCAGATCACGTTGTGAGA
>DOJM01000121.1:2413-13520 GCA_003529225.1 Paenibacillus sp. | reverse complement strand
GCCGGATCACACCGATAGTATCAGCGATCTGCTCTATTTCCCCCAGAATATGACTAGATACAAGTAACGTCATTCCATATTCACGGCTAAGCATCCGGAACACTTCACGCATCTCTTTGATTCCCACAGGGTCTAGTCCATTAATCGGCTCATCCAGAATGAGTAGCTCCGGTTTCGTCATAAAGGCTCTGGCAATACCAAGGCGCTGCTTCATTCCAAGCGAAAATTGCTTCACCGGCTTTTTTTCGATACCCGTAAGCTTTACCAGCTCCAGCGCTTCACCAATCGCTTGCGGATCATAATAGCCCATGTACTCTCCATGCAGGATCAGGTTTTCTTTGGCTGTCAGCTTATCATAGAACACTGGATATTCAATGATGCAGCCCATCCGCTTCAGCATTTCATAAGAATGGTCTGTCATTTTTTCATTAAAAAATTCAATTTCCCCACTCGTCGGTTTAACGAGGTTCGTGATCATTTTCATGACCGTAGTTTTACCTGCTCCATTAGGTCCAAGAAACCCGTAAATTTCACCTTTTTTAATATTCATATTCACATTGCTAACGGCTTCTTTGCCTTGATAGATTTTCGTTAAATTTCTAGTCCGAAGTATAGTAGTCATTTCTGTGCTCCCCTTTGTTTTCGTCTCGTCTTCCTTAGTTCTTATTGTACACAGCAGAATTTTCTTTTTTATTACTCAATTCTTACGAAAATCTTAAGCTGTACACAATTCCACTCCTTAGAAGCTTAATCTGCGAAAAGAAAGGGTAAATACTGTTCTCACAAACGGTTGACTAACCAGTGTAATGGTTCCATTCATCTGCTCCGTTAATCTTTTGGTGATAGTCAGACCTAGACCGCTCCCTTGATACGATCGATTTCTCGAATCCTCCAGTGTATAAAGCCGTTCGAATACTTTATCCTGGTGAACTTCACTAATGCCTTTTCCCCTGTCCCAAACATCTATGTATACTTTGTTCTTATCACTATAGAGTTTCAAGCCTAATACGCCTCCGGCATCCCCGTAAGTAATCGCATTCGATAACAAATTAGACAATATCCGGTCAAGCGCCTCTTCGTTCCCCATAAAATATAGCGAGTCATTAGGGATCTCTATCTCCACCTCACTGCCCTTGGCGCTAAGGATATCATAGAAAGAGAGAATATTACGTCTGCATACCTCGCCTGCCTCAACACGTGAAAGATTGATTTCCCGATCCCCCGATTCCAGCTTAGCCAAGTCAAAGAACTTGTTCATCAGATAGATCACTTCATTCGCTNNCATCCTGCAGAATCGTTTCAATATAACCGAGTACTACCGTTAGCGGAGTCTTTAGATCGTGGGAAATGTTCGACAGCATATTACGCATGGACTTCTCCAGCTTCACGCGCTCAATGCTTCCTTTATGGTTAACGTCGAGCAGCCGATTTAGATCAATTAACACACTTTGCAGCTCTAAATTACCACTAAATAACAGCAGTCTTTCGTGTGAACCTTCGGCCATGATGCTACTTAGCTTGTCATGAATATATTTCAGGTCTCTAGAAGCTTTACGCGAATGCTGATATTGCCATCCAATGACGACGAGCAGGAGTACAATGACCACACTAAGCGCCATACTNATTATAGCTGTTCTCCCAGCTTATACCCGATCCCCCATAACGTCTTGATGAACTCTGGATGGGAAGGATCATCTTCTATTTTTTCGCGTAATCTTCTCATATGTACATTAATAACGTTCTCATCCCCGAAATAATCATCTGCCCATACGCTAGCATAAATCTGCGCTTTGGTGAAGACTCTGCCCGGATGCGTAACGAACAGCTTAAGAATATGAAATTCCTTAGACGTTAACTTCACTTCTTCCCCGTTTTTTAGTGCAGAGAAATTATCCAAATCCACAGTCAGGCCACCAATGGAAATCTTTTGGTTCGCAGGAATTGGAGCTTCCGGTTGGATGATGGGAGTAGCATAACCCGCTCGTCGAATCGCAGCCTTCACTCTAGCAGCTAATTCGATCATTGAAAATGGCTTGGTAATATAATCATCCGCTCCAAAGCCAAGTCCAAGCGCTTTATCCACATCGCTGTCCTTGGCTGACATGATCAACACCGGAACTAGACTTGTCGCACGGATCGTCTGGAGAATATCAGTACCACTGCGCTTGGGCAGCATAAGATCTAATAAGACAAGATCAAAAGGATTGTTAGTACGGAATGTCCTTTCCGCTACTTCACCATCAAACGCCGTTTCCACTTCATAGCCCTCTTTTACTAAATAGGACCTAACCATTTCACTAATCGCTTCGTCATCTTCAATTAATAATATACGGTGCATGAATGCTGCCTCCAATAATCTGAGAATAAAGATTAGTTAAAAACTTAAGGTATTTCTTGAAGGTAACCGTGACTGCGGTGAATGTTTGGACTTCCGGTCGCTGTTGTCCCCAGATTTCTTGATTATATACCGTGTTTCACGGTTGAAATCCGGNNCAGTTCCAAACTTCCCCTCCGCCACTCTTCCTTTTAGAATGTTTTAGTTTTCAACTTATTTAAATTATTCGTATTGCCCCTTAACCTCGGGCAGTTGCTTATAAATGCTTCCGGCTTGCACGATCTTAATGATCGCTTGAGCTAGTTCAGTCATCTGAGCATCATCCTCAGTATTCTGACATTCCGTCCACTGATAATGACGCTCTCCATTATTGATCTGAACCGTTAAATCGTAACTTACAGCAGGTTTTCGATTACACTCAGTAGATAATTCTTTTTCATCTAAGTAATTCGCTAGAACCATTTCTTTATAGATTTGTCCACGTTCCTGTTCAGTAAGCCCAAAATCGCTAACGCTGGCAACTTCCCCATTCTGGAGATCTTTTACTAGCCTCATATCAATGGTGTTGATCTCATTCTTTAAGTTCACGCCATACTTTAAAACAAACTCAAACTTATCTTGTTTCATTACGTCAAAAGGGATCTGAAGCAGCTCGATCTTTGCTTGTTCGCCCTCACAGCCCGTTAAGGTATACGACAGAAGTTTATCCGTCTCGTTTCTAACAAGGTTCTGACAAGTGTATGTGGTTACTTGGGGACTACCAAACGTATCTTCTGAATTATCAAGCCGCATTTCAATCCCTTGGTCAGTATATTTCAAGTCATTAAAGATCGGATCACCTTCAATTGTGTAATGAACCACACGCTGCGTACCCGCTTTATTTTGGATAAAAGCATCCAGCTTCTTAAGATTCTTAACAATCATTCCATGGCTGTTTATCACATCTTCTTGTTCATTAATGGTAGTAGTGAATTTGTCTTCTCCATTGGATGGCAGATTAAAGCAACCGGTTATTATAAGCGTTATAAAAATAAGAAGAATTCCGCTCGATCTCATCGATCATAACCTCCTTAAACACTCCATATGTAGAATCATTTGTTAAAGTATACCAATAATCATGGGGGCTGGGTATCCCTTGGAGGGGATCTCGGATGATAGTGAGATTGATAGAAATTAAAAACTAGATAGACAAGAAAAAAGCCGATTGGATATCCAATCAGCCCTGGTTATTGTTCAGTTTCAATTGAATCCGAAGGAATCGTCAAATAATCTCGATATTCCGATAAGCGTATGTTCGAATACATTTTCTGAAGTAAAGATAACAATAGATGATTCAGCCAATCCCGCCGTCAAGGCGGGACCAAATAAATCAATGCTTTTAGCAATTTGACCGCCAATAACAATGCGGTTTGGTTGATAGTCTATAACATAGGACTTTAGCATCCCAGCCAATCGTGTACCGAATTCTTCAAACACCTTACAGAACAAGCTATTACCGCCTCTTGCTTGCTCTGCGAGTTCTTTCACGTCCATCCCTTCTTCTAGAGCTCCCATCTGCTCAGCCAGACGAAGAATTCCGCGACGTGAGAANNTATGGAGTTCTCTAGGAAAGGTTTATCAAAAAGCCAACCGTCCTTGGGAACGCCTGGTCCTTCGTTCAGGATCGATGCACGATCAATAAATGCGGAGCCTAACCCTGTCCCTAAAGTTAACGAAATATATCGTTCATTTGGAAATAATCTACTTACGCCTAAGGCAAACAACTTGGCATCATTCTCAAAGCGAATATCTGCCTGCAGCAGGTGCTTCGCCCATTCCTTATGTTGTAAGGTATTGAACCGGGTATATAATACTTCTCGTATATTCTCACCATACAACGCCTCATATTTACTAAGCCCCTGAATATAACAGATACCTTGCTGGTAATCAAAGGGCCCAGGAAAAGCGAGACCGATATTCCAAGTACAGTCGGCCGATTTCCCTAGTGTACCGGTATAGAACTGATATTGATCTTCGAATATAGAAATAAACTGCTCTATAATCACATCGGCATCTTGATCAGCAAGGGCAGGATGTTGCTTGCAGCTAGCCTGTAGCAATTCTCCATCCACGACCAAACCAGACTTAATAAAGGTTCCTCCCACGTCTAAAGCGATCACGACTTTAAAAGNNCCTTGGATACACCAGCTTTCACAAGCTTACATGGCTTATTTCCGATATTTATAATTTTGTAGGCACTGAACATGGCTGGAAGGATATATGATTCGGCGTATTGTAACTCCACATATATAGATTCGTCTGCACAGGATACTATACGAACCTTTTCTCCCTCAACCAAGTTATACATTACCATTTCGTTATTTGTATGGTCCTCCCATGTATCATGTAAGTGCACACGATGAACATAAAACAGTAGATCTTCACGCTGCCCAAGAACATACTCCTCATTAATCCCCTGCTTTTGCAGCAAGCTTGGCTTAGGAATCAAATTGTCCTCTACCCATGCCGTTTTTTTATCGAAATCAATATTGTCAAAGGCATGATCAATATTAATAGGACGTGGCTTGCCATCCATTCCTTTACGAAGAAAATCGTAGATTTTGAACGTAAACCACCATGTCGTAGAGGATATTTCGAGTACTAAGTTATTCTTTCCAGAGCCATGAACGGTCCCTGTAGGAATTAGGAATAAATCCCCCTTATTCGCTTCATATTGATTAACGAAATCAGTAATTTGAATGGGTTCACCACTTTCTTGTGCATGGTGTACCGCGTTATAGAATTCCTCCTTCGTAGATTGTTCGGTCAGTCCCAAGAACACAGATGTATTCTCTAAATTCTCCATGATATAGTACGATTCTTGCTGTGCCATAAATTCATTAAATGTCTCACGAATATACTCCTGCTTCGGATGTACCTGGCACGACAAGCTATCTCCGTCGATGGTATCAAGGTAGTCGAAGCGAATCGGAAAATAATCGCCAAACAGCCCGACAATACGATTCCCGAGAATGGCCGGATGCTCATAATGCATGACTATGAGGAAGGGTACCTCGATTATTTCGTCGTTGTATTTCAGCAAAATGGAGTTCTCCGGTGCAATCGGTTCAAAACTCCATGCGCAGTTGGCCCACTCCTTCGGAAGCTCCGCGAATTTCTTCAAATATTGACCGCCCCATATCCCTGGCGCGAAGAACGGTTTCACACGCATAGGGGACTTGGCGATATCTGCAATCATCTGGCGTAGGGTGAAGACAGTCGTTAGCTTGGGATACTCGGGCTCATTCATATCCACGTAATAGTGGATCGAATCCAATACTTCTTTTCGGTAAGTTTCTAACACAGGCCATTCAACGAATAGACAGATTTTATATTTCTCCACCACATCTCGGTTCCAACTAAAGCCAAAATTCAATAAATGTGATTTATGTTCCAATTGCTGATACTCACGAGATACATCCAAGAAGTAGGTAATATCGTAGTTGCCGTTCCCGAGCCAATAGGCCCCTGGTCCAAATGTGATGATGAAGGTTATTTGTTGGGCAGGTAATTGAATCTGTTGTTTGTAGTTGTCTATCTTGTCTTGTGCTTCTAGGACGAAATAATCTGCAATTTTAGCATCCGAAAAATAACCAAATGCACGATTATCTGTAATATTCGCTTCAAAGAACGTACGCAGATCTTCACTTGTCTTCATAAAGCTATTGGTTCCGATAAGAACCGTCTTATGCCCCTCTTGTTCCAATACATCTATGATCCTTGCCAGGACGTGCTGATATTGGGCACCATGCGTTCCGTCAATAGCTACATTAATAATACTAGTGGAATTCATTGCAGCTTGTTGTAGAAGCGGGGACAGTATTGCCTCAAATCCTCGCTGGACTCCGGCTTTTGCATATGGCGTAACTGTATCTGGCTTCATTTGTTGAGTGTACCGAATAGGGTTAATTGGTCTTTTCTCGAACATAGTTGTCACTCCTATACAGTTAGTGAGCTCTACCCCGCTCATAGTGATACACTTTAGGGCAATATGCCTGATTCCAATGCCTTCCACACAAGCTGTGCGAACTGGCTGTTCGACCAAGCGAACCACTCACGTGTAAATTGGGTTGAATCATTGANNACTCACAGATTTCAATCATCTCGAGCATCTCTTGCGGATCAACTGTGGTTAAGC
This sequence comes from Paenibacillus sp., assembly GCA_003529225.1. Taxonomy (GTDB): domain Bacteria; phylum Bacillota; class Bacilli; order Paenibacillales; family Paenibacillaceae; genus Paenibacillus_AQ; species Paenibacillus_AQ pseudetheri. The sequence continues at coordinate 7,008 of DOJM01000121.1, read as the reverse complement.
CCTGCATCGTATAAGCAAGATGCCATACGAATCCTGTGCTAGTATGCGGACTGCCAATGCCGCTGAGCTTCTCGCCTTTGAAGAAATAGGGATTATCCTCACTCAGAGCAAATTTGCGGGTATTCAAATATATCGGATCGTCTGGCGCACAGTAACCTAGATAGGGTGCTGACATTAAGCTCGGTGTACCTGCATCGTCCATCAACAAATGGTTACCGAAACCATCCGTTTCGAACGCGTACATTTTGCCGTATTTGGAATGGTCAATGATTCCATAAAGTTCAATTGCATGCCGGATTTCTTCTTCCATTGCCGACATTCTGGCTACGAGATTTGAATCTCTATATACATATTGAGCAATTTCCTGCAATTGTCGAAGCGTTACAGCGGCGAACATATTTGATGGAATATTGAAGTGAAAGTCACATGCATCGTCGCTGGGGCGAAAGCCTGACCAGATCAGTCCAACATTATTTACCGGCATCCCCAAACCGTTCTTACGTAATGTATCAATCATGATGCCGTTGTGACGTTGGAAGCGGTAGGTTGACTGCTCCTTGTGCTCTTGCTCAATCTGCCATACATTCAACATCTTCAGTAGTGAGGTTCGGAAAACTTCATCAAAGATCCCGGTGCGCCCGGTTTCTTTCCAATATAGATAGGCCAAGCGGAATGAGAAGCACATGGAATCCAGCTCGAATTTACGCTCCCATACCCAAGGCGAGCTGTCTGTCTCATCCGCCGCATTCCAATGCCAATCATTTGCAGACTCGTTAAAGGCATTCGCATAGGGATCGATTTGAATATAAAACATATGACGGCGTATTAAGCCTTCTAGAATCCGCCTAAGCTCAGCATCTTCCTTGGCAAAAGGAACATAATGAATAACCTGCTCAACAGAGTCACGCAGCCACATCGCCGGAATATCGCCAGTTAACACAAATGTTGTTCCGTCATCCAGCAGCTTAGTTGTTGTTTCTAGTGTATTCGGAAAACAATTCTGGAATAATTGACGCAGCTTCGGACGATGAGCCAGACGCTCACTAGCGTCCTTCATGACTTGCTGAACCGCCTGAGGCAGAGGGAACTTTTTAATTTCAATAGTAGGTAAACGATGCTCTTTCATAATTGGGTAACCCTCCCGTGATTACTTTCTCAAGTTACGAGGAATAACCTCTAAGCTTGTTGAAATGGTATTTCCTACGTTCGATCCAATCATGATCTCAAATTTGCCGGGCTCAACCATCCACTGCAAATCAGAACCGACAAACTGCAGCTCCCGCGGAGTAATATGAAATTGAACAATACGCATCTCACTAGGCTCAATATAAATCTTCTGAAACCCTTTTAATTCTCGTTCCGGGCGTGTGATTGTGCTAGTGTAATCTTTTATATATAGTTGAACAACCTCATGTCCAGCTACATCGCCAATATTCGTTACCTCCACGGATACAGTACAAGAATCATCCAACTCTATTTGTGTCTGATCCAAGCGAATATGATCGTATTGATAGCTGGTATAGCTTAGGCCATAGCCAAACACATATTGTGGATGAAAGTCCACCTCGAGATAGCGATGACCTCTGGAGCGTTTCTTATTATAATAAATCGGTAATTGCCCTGGATGCTTTGGAATGGATAGTGTAAGCCGGCCGGATGGATTATAGTCTCCGAACAAAATATCAGCAATCGCATGCCCGCCCTGCTCTCCCGGGTACCAAGCCTCCAGAATGGCATCAGCATGCTCATCTACCCAAGGCTCGACAATAGGGCGACCATTGATATAGACAACAATCAGTTTTTTGTTCAAGCAGTGCAGCTCCTGCAGCAGCTCAAGCTGTACACCGCATAAGTTCAGCTCTGCACGATCGAAGCCTTCCCCACAATCCATATCACTAAGACTAAATTGATCCGTAATGACGGCGGCGCCTGTCTTCAAATCAATCGTACCTTCACCGAAATCACGTGCACTCGATCCCCCGACAACTGCAATAATGGTATCCGCTGCTGACGCCACCTCCATTGCCATCTCAAAGCCTGCTTTCGATGGATCTTTCACGCGGCAGCCCGGAGCATACAGCACTTCGCGGAGTCCTGCACATTTAGCACGAACCCCATCCAAAACGGTAACGATGTGATGACGCTCCTGTGGTGAAGTATAGTCACCCAATTGATTATAAATATTGTTGGCATTCGGTCCAATAACAGCAATCTTACCGAGTGACGGAGAAAGCGGCAGAGCCTCATCATGATTCTTCAAAAGAATGATGCCTTCACGTGCAGCTTGTCGCGCCATCTCTAAATGCAACTGTTGTCCAACGACACGCTGTGCTGTAACCGGATCAACAAAGGGACGTTCAAACAATCCCAATTCAAACTTCGCACGCAGAATTCGTTCGACTGCGAGATCAATATCGGAAATGTCAATCAACTGCAGCTGTAATGCGTTCATTAGATATCTGCCAAATGTTTCACCAGACATCTCCATATCCACACCAGCTTTAAGTGCAAGAGTCGCCGCCTCTTCTTCTGTCTCACAAATCTGGTGACCGCCTTTAAGCTGGCTGATCGCACCACAATCCGTAATGACGAAGCCGTCAAAGCCCCATTGCTCACGAAGCACCTCTGTTAATAACTCCTTACTCGAAGTACACGGAACACCATCGATCTCATTGTAAGCGGTCATAACAGACTTAGCCCCAGCTTCAATTGCCTTCTGGAAGGGCAGCAAATCCTTCTCCATCAATTCGCGTTTCCCCATCCGTACGGTGTCAGCATTACGGCCACCATCCGAGCTGCCATACGCTACGAAATGCTTTAATGTTGCCAGGATCGTATGGTCTGTATTTAATGAATCGCCTTGTAAGCCCCTCACTGCAGCAACTGCCATTTCACTATTTAAATATGGATCTTCCCCGAAGCATTCTTCTGTTCGCCCCCAGCGCGGATCACGTACAATATCTAATACTGGAGAGTAGGTTGCTGCCCCTCCTTGAGCGCGAGTCTCTGCAGCTACTGTTTGGCAGATCTGCCGGAATAATTCCACATTCCATGTACTTCCGATGGCAAGCGGTACGGGAAAGACGGTGTTGCCAATCGCCATATGACCATGAGAGCATTCCTCACCTAACAGAATCGGAATACCCAGACGTGTATGCTCAATCGCATATTGCTGGATCAGATTCGTTACTTCTGCGCCTTCCAAAGGGGACAACCCGGTTTCCAGTGTTACCTCTGTCCAAGGATCTGCACGCAGCACACCATACAAAGAACCCACGCCACCTTTTGCAATTGCTTCCTTAAATACTTCTGTCAATTGAATCTTGCCTTCTGATTTCTCATACGTCTTCCAGCCAAAGGGCTGGAGGAGCTGCCCGATCTTCTCCTCCAACGTCATTTGAGCCAATAAATCTATAGCACGCTCATGAATTGGCAAGGATGAATCTTTATATCTCATAGCTTACAATTCCTCCCGTTCACATGAACTAGAATTGTCTCCACGCCAGGATTCCTGCATTCATCCCCCGACACATGTCGAACGATACTTCTGGGCTGTTAAACTTCTCGCCCCATGTAATGTAATAGCGGAATTCATAGAAGCCGCCAAGCGTAGCTGCAAAGTTGGTTTCCCAATAGTTATTCATCACCCAGGCGTACAAGTGTGCAGGGTCCTGTTCCAGTCTTGCATCACCATTAAGGAGACGATATTTATGCTCCAAGGAGCCTAGTTGAATCAACGGGGTGTCTGGCATCCCAATCACAACACCTTGCTCCTTCGAAATATACGCAGCACCTTCACCAACAGCCGTATAATCAGCCAAGCTGCCTGGCAATTGATCCTTACGCAGTCGAGTTAGGGCATCCATCTTATCAACCCACAGATCCTGCGCTGTAGTTGTCAATGCATCGCCAAACGGAAGTGAAATATACAAATTTTCAGGCTTCCACGCCCCTTCCTTATGCATGCGTACCGCCACATCCACACGAGGACGATCTGCATAAACGGTTAAGAACAAGGAATAATGCTCGCAACCAGAGACTTCATAGGTCAATTGAATCATGCTATAAAGGGTTCCCTGTTCAATGATTTCTGCACTTGTCAATAATCCTGTGGATACAATCGCATTTGGACCTTTCCGATTACGGCCCATAAGACGCCGAACCTCCGTCATTTCGACCACCTTTGTGGCTGGCGTAACATCATACACCGGCGTGAATGCATGATGATTCCGGTCCGCACGCAGCAGCTCCTGCCCAGTCTGCTTATCCTTCCAAGAGGTGATTCCTTCACCCTTCTTCCATTCAATGCGTACAAACGGTGTATCAGCATATGTGGATGTCACATGGAAGTCCTTTACTTCATGGGTAACATCTAAATCCAATACACGATCCGACGCCACATAATCGTTCATATATGCGGTTTTGATTGTTGGTTTAACCGCTACGATATGAAGCACTTTTTCTTCCTTGGGGTCCAGCATGACCGGAATGGTTACAATAACCCCGCGATGCGCAAGACGCAGTTGAGATGGGAGCACCTCACCTGTATTGAAATCACGCACCTCAAACCCTTCTTTAATCTGCTCATAATACCA
>DOJM01000121.1:0-2378 GCA_003529225.1 Paenibacillus sp. | reverse complement strand
ATCTCCCTTGGCTTCAAGAATTTCGTATAACGCGCGATGTGCAGCAGTGCTCGCATTTGCAGCAAATGCCTCCTTACGCAGGCCTAACTCTTGAACAAACGGGTTCCAAGGCTCCGAAATAGAAGAATGATAGCCCCATGTGTGCTCAGCGAACATCGTTAATTGATATTCCATTTCTTTAATAGCTTCCGGGGAAATGATGTCATAATTAGGATCTAATCTTCTTACCTTCTGATATACCCGCTGCGCCTCACGGAATACTTGTACATGCTTTGGTGTCGAGCCAACCCCGTCCGTCCACCAATCGGNNATAGACAGGAATATCTTCCGGGTGCTGTGCTGCATGGGCACGGACTTCTGCAAAGAAGTCATCTAGCGTTGCCATTTGAATTAAAATCCGGTCCCCATGCTTGGTGTTCCATTGATGGATAAACTCCATTGCCACTGCATTTGGCGGGTTATTATCCGTAGGTAAGCCTGAGAACATCGCCGGAAAGAAATCGAATGCATAGCCGTCCTGAACCAGACGATCAATATAACGCTCGATCCGTTGTTCAGCAATTTCAAAATCCGCGCCATTGCTCATATCGAATTCATCTTTAATCGTATATTTACCACCCATGCCAGGTACAAGCCCCAGATCATTTCCGAACACATAATGCTCTCCGCTCCACGTCAGCAGGCGGTCCCCTGAAGGCATCTCCCACCAGAACGGCTGCTGCTTCTTCCAGCAAGGGAACATTCCATGATGCGTNNACCTGACCATACCCCCAGCTGAAACCGTTAATATCTGCTGTCATTGCCGATGTTACAGGAATTGTAATGGACCGTCCGTAATCACACACTCGCGCAATCATCGATTGGAACAGCTCTTTACCCATTAATTCTGTCATATTTAGATAAGTCCCCGACAACCCGATATCTCCCTGTCTCACGCCTTCAGCGAACTCTATCTTCTCTTGCTCTGTCGCCTGCTTCAGAAAGGTTTCAATCGGCCAAAATGTCTCACAGACCCACTTAAAGCCTTGCCATTCCGGACGACGCCCCGATTTGCTTTCACGTAAAATATGCAGGACCTGGCGAATGAAATTAACATGATACTGCTGAATTTTCTCTTGACGCTCTGTATATCCGATATCTGTATGAGAATGATGGATTGCGTATATTTTCCAAGGTCGTTTGCTCGACATCTCGATCTCTCCCTATAGTTATTCTAACTAGCCATGACGCTTCGCTTTCTCTACTAATTCTCTAGCGGATACTTATCCATATAGTCGAACAACTCATCCACAGTTGTAAACGCAACCCCTGTTACGGTATCAGCACAGCCATAGTAAATTGCAATTCGACCTGTATCGCCATCGGAAAGTGCTGCGCAAGGGAAGGTCACATTCGGCACATCTCCTACACACTCATACAATGTCTCTGCTCCAAGAATATAATTCCGTGAACGTGCTAACACCTTCCATGGCTCATGTAAATCTAATAAAGCAACACCCATCCGATATACGAACCCGTTACACGTATTTATTACTCCATGATAGATCAACAACCATCCGCGATCGGTTTCAATTGGAATCGGCCCTGGACCAATTTTCTTCGATTGCCATGCAGAAGCGTCCGAATTGATCGTACCCATCACGTAACGATGCTTCCCCCAGTACGTCAGGTCAGGACTCTCACTAAAAAAGATATCTCCAAATGGTGTATGCCCCGTATCACTTGGACGGCTTAACATCGCATATTTGCCATTTATTTTGCGCGGAAATAATACACCATTCCGATTATATGGCAGGAAAGCGTTTTCTAATTGGTGAAAGGTTTTGAAATCATACGTATATGCGAGACCAATTGTTGGACCATGGTATCCATTACACCAAGAAATATAGAAACGATCATCTATTCTACAGACGCGTGGATCGTAGCGATACTCCCGCTTTGTTATATAATCGTCGCCTTCGAATTGGATCGGCTTCTCATTAATCTCCCATTGAAGCCCGTCCTGACTAAAGCCAGCGAATATGTCCATACTTACAGATCTGGAGTCACAACGGAATACCCCTGCATATCCCTCTTCAAAAGGAATAACCGCGGAATTAAAAATACTGTTCGAGTTTAACTGTGCATCTCGCTGAATAATCGGATTATGGGTATATCGCCACACTGGAGCGTTATAACCACCCGGCTTATTTTGCCAAGGAATATTTGATAGTGCTTCACCAATAATTTTGCTCATTTCATAAACTCCTTCCATGTATACAATTGTGATCTGCAACAACGTTTTTAGTATGTCTAACCCTTCTTGCACCCCTACTTTAAATCATAATAAAGCGCATTAAAAGGGAATTTATCCTGAATCTAACGTTTGTTGACTGAAG
>DOJM01000356.1:21912-22241 GCA_003529225.1 Paenibacillus sp. | reverse complement strand
ATGACATTCCCAGTCTATTTGCGGTCCAAAGATACGCTCGCAGAAAAGACCCTCTTTTTCCGGTTTCAATGTACGATAGTTAATGGTTTCCGGTTTCTTAACTTCTCCGCGGGACCATGAACGAATCTTCTCCGGAGAAGCGAGTCCGATTTTCATAAATTCAAAATTGTTAACGTCCAACAAGGAGCAACCCTCCTTAACCTAATCCTGATTTAGTACCGCTTTGCCCTCCTCTGACTGTTACATCAAAAGAGGGCGCGGTCCTTTATAAAATGGAACTCAAAAGCTCCAACGTGATTATTCTACTCCGACTTCTGCGCCTTCTAAAC
>DOJM01000356.1:21366-21741 GCA_003529225.1 Paenibacillus sp. | reverse complement strand
AGCAGCACCGTAAGCTTCAAGCGCCCACACTTCCATCTCCCCGAAACGCTGTCCACCAAACTGAGCTTTACCACCCAGTGGCTGTTGCGTAACTAGTGAGTAAGGTCCTGTTGAACGGGCGTGAATCTTATCATCAACCATGTGCGCCAGTTTGATCATATGCATGACGCCGACAGTAACTTCACGTTCGAAGCGTTCACCTGTACGACCATCGTACAATACAGTCTTACCATTACGCTGCATGCCAGCTTCTTCCATCGTATCAAATACGTCGTACTCACGCGCTCCGTCGAATACCGGCGTTGCAATGTGAATTCCCAGACGCAATGCGGCCATACCAATATGGACCTCAAGCACCTGTCCGATGTTCATACG
>DOJM01000356.1:15662-21323 GCA_003529225.1 Paenibacillus sp. | reverse complement strand
CGGCCATTTTGTCACCTTCAGAAATCTTACGTTTCTGAGCGATGTACACACGAACCAATTGATTTACGCCAGGAGGCAGCTCATCGCCGTTCTCACGTGTAAATACTTTAACATCAACGATAATACCATCACTACCGTGAGGAACGCGTAAAGAGGTATCCCGTACTTCACGAGCCTTCTCACCAAAGATAGCGTGTAGGAGACGCTCTTCTGCAGTCAATTCAGTTACACCCTTTGGAGTAACCTTACCAACTAGAATGTCACCAGCACTGATTTCCGCACCGATGCGGATAATTCCACGCTCATCAAGATTGCGCAGAGCTTCTTCGCCCACGTTTGGAATATCACGTGTGATTTCTTCAGGTCCCAGTTTAGTGTCACGAGCTTCGGATTCGTATTCCTCGATATGAATCGAAGTGTATACATCTTCCTTAACTAGTTTTTCACTTAACAGGATCGCATCCTCGTAGTTGTAACCTTCCCAAGTCATGAACGCAACGACTACGTTACGACCAAGAGCAAGTTCGCCCATTTCTGTAGAAGGACCGTCCGCCAGGATGTCACCCTTCTTAACAATATCCCCTCTTTTAGCTAGAGGACGTTGGTTAATACAGGTACCTTGGTTAGAACGCATAAATTTGTGTAATTTATATTTAACGATATCGCCTTTAACTTCTTTGCCTTCGACAGTCTCAACCCGGCGCAGCCAAATTTCATTAGCTGAAGAGCGTTCGATAATACCGTCATACTTAGAAACAACACATACGCCAGAATCCTTAGCGGATTTATGTTCCATCCCTGTTCCGACGAGCGGAGCTTTAGGAATTAGAAGTGGAACGGCTTGACGCTGCATGTTAGATCCCATCAGAGCGCGGTTGGAGTCATCGTTCTCAAGGAACGGAATGAGCGCCGTAGCGACGGATACGACCTGTTTAGGCGAAACGTCCATGTAATCTACACGATTACTTGGCATTGTTGTAATGTTGTCAGAGTCTTTATTGTAACGAACGATTACCATGTCTTCCTTAAAGGAGCCATCTTCATCGATCAATACGTTAGCCTGAGCAACTACATAATTATCTTCCTCATCAGCAGTCAGATAATCGATTTGTTCAGTTACCTTACCTGTCTTTGGATCTACCCAACGATACGGAGCTTCAATAAAGCCATATTCGTTGATACGAGCAAAGGTGGACAAGGAGTTGATCAATCCAATGTTCGGACCTTCAGGTGTTTCAATTGGACACATCCGGCCGTAGTGACTGTGATGGACGTCACGAACTTCAAAGCCCGCGCGTTCACGTGTCAGACCACCGGGTCCGAGTGCAGACAGACGACGTTTATGCGTAAGTTCCGCAAGTGGGTTCGTCTGGTCCATAAACTGAGACAACTGGGAGCTACCGAAGAACTCTTTAATGGACGCGATAACCGGACGAATATTGATCAGAGCTTGAGGCGTAATTGCATTAGCATCCTGAATCGACATTCTTTCACGCACAACGCGCTCCATACGGGACAAACCGATTCGGAACTGATTCTGCAGAAGTTCACCCACAGAACGCAGACGACGGTTACCCAGATGGTCAATATCATCGGTATTACCAATTCCGTGAAGCAAATTAATAAAGTAGCTGATCGAGGATATAATATCAGCTTGAGTAATGTGCTTAACAGACTTGTCGATGTTGCCGTTAGCAATCAGCTTAATAACCCGACCTTCTTCAATTGGCGAGAATACGTCAATCGTTTGAAGAGGAATATCTTCGCTGTCCATAACTCCACCAGTAACACGGTAGTTCTTAAAGGCAACATTCTTTTCGAAGTATGGAATCAATTCATCAAGCAGTCTGCGATCGACCATTTGACCGGACTCTGCTAGGATTTCTCCTGTAGCTTCGTCAACCAAAGGCTGAGCAAGACGTTGATTGAAAAGGCGGTTCTTAATGTGTAGTTTTTTATTGATTTTGTAACGGCCTACATTAGCTAGGTCGTAGCGTTTTGGATCAAAGAAACGCGCGACCAGCAAACTTTTGGCATTGTCTAGTGTCGGCGGTTCGCCCGGACGCAAACGCTCATAAATTTCAATAAGCGCCTTCTCCGTGGAGTCCGTGTTGTCTTTATCCAGCGTATTGCGAATATATTCATCATTGCCAAGCAATTCCAGAATTTCGGCATCACTACCGAAACCGAGAGCACGCAAAAGTACGGTAACAGGAATTTTACGAGTCCGATCGATACGAACATACATAATATCCTTAGCGTCGGTCTCAAGTTCCAACCAGGCTCCGCGGTTCGGGATTACTGTGGCGGTGTAGGTTTTTTTGCCGTTCTTATCCACTTTTGTGCTGAAATAGACGCTTGGAGAGCGAACCAACTGGCTGACAATAACCCGTTCCGCACCGTTAATAATAAAAGTGCCGGTCTCCGTCATCAGCGGGAAATCTCCCATGAACACTTCCTGCTCTTTGACCTCACCGGTCTCCTTATTAATGAGCCGCACCTTTACACGCAGAGGAGCCGCATACGTCACGTCCCGCTCTTTAGCGTCGTCAACCGTATATTTTGGTTCACCCAGGCTGTAATCAATGAACTCTAGTACCAAATTACCTGTGAAATCCTGGATCGGCGAGATGTCCTGAAACATTTCCCGCAATCCTTCCTCCAAAAACCAATCATAAGATTTTTGTTGGATCTCGATCAGGTTCGGGACCTCGAGTACCTCGTTAATTCTCGCATAGCTCCGCCGAGTGCGTCGACCATACTGAACAAGATGTCCTGCCAACTTTACTCACCCCTCATGTCTACTCACTTAAAAATTGATTGCGAACCCTTGTTTGGAACCGTATAATGGAACCATACTACAAGGATTCAGTCATAAATAAAAGAAAAGCCCTTATCGAAATCTTCGAAAAAAGAGCGCACTTATCCATGACCAAAATACTCCTTATCCAGTAGATTTGCCCAAAACGTACATATTATACGTCACCAAGCAACAGTTTATGCGCTATTATCTATTACCGCGTAACACTCGCTACGCCAGAGCATAGAGAACCAATTCGCACAAAACTTGCCGTACGGCTTGCGCTAGCCGGCGACAATATATCGCTTGACATTTTCAGCAAACTAAAGACATGGAGCCTATCTTAATACTGACATTTTATAATAATACCATTATCACTATCACATGTCAATAACCTATTGATTTTATTTTTGAGCTTTAATAATACGATAACCTTTGTCTTTGCCCACTTCTTCTACATTTGAGAACAAGCTTTCAAGTTTAGCTACCGCTGATGGAGCGCCCTGCTTCTTCTGAATAACAATCCACAGAAATCCACCCTCATTCAAATGCTCATAAGCTTCTTCAAAAATCTGATGCACTACAGCTTTTCCTGCACGTATCGGAGGATTGGTAAGAATCACATCGAACTTTTGTTGTTCATTCAATGCGCCGAGCACATCGCTTTCCATTACCGTAACATTCCGGATTCCATTGTGCTGAGCATTTTCACGCGCTAGTTCTACCGCACGACTATTAATATCAATCATCGTAACTTGCCCTTTGGGGGCTAGGTATGCTGCACTTATGCCTATCGGTCCATATCCGCAACCCACATCAAGCACTGCCGAACCGTCCGGAATATCCATAGCTTCAATGAGAACTCGACTACCGTAATCGATGTCTCCTTTAGAGAACACACCCGCATCACTTGTAAAACGAAAGCTTTTGCCTCTTAGAACGGTATCGATGGTACGTCTGTCATGACGCACTTCCGGTTGCTGCGAATAATAATGTTGCGACATCTCTATCCTCCCTTTCCTTTATGTTAATAGTTTGTATTCACACAACCCTACTAACTCTATCAAGCATAAACGTCTTCGGCGTCCTTATAAGGACGGTAAGCGTTTAAGCGAGAAATATAAAGATAAAGTATAGTGTGAAACTTATACTTTATCTTTATATTTTTATAAAATAAACCCCTTGAACAAGTTCAAGGGGTTTTCAGTATAGAAGGAATTACTTCACTTCTACAGCTGCGCCTGCTTCTTCCAATTTTGCTTTAGTAGCTTCGGCTTCTTCTTTGCTTACTTTTTCTTTGATTGCTTTTGGTGCGTTGTCTACAAGGTCTTTAGCTTCTTTCAAGCCAAGGCCTGTGATTTCGCGAACGATTTTGATAACGTTGATTTTGGAAGCGCCAGCGCCTGTCAAAATTACGTCAAATTCGGATTGCTCTTCAGCTACTGCTGCTACCGCACCGCCAGCTGCTACTGGAGCTGCTGCTGTTACGCCGAATTCTTCTTCAATTGCTTTAACCAGATCGTTCAGTTCCAATACGCTCATGCCTTTAATTGCTTCCAAGATTGCTTCTTTACTCATGATTGAACCTCCATTTATAATTTAAATTTGTTTGTGGTATTGATTTATGCTGCAAGAGTCAAAGGCTTACGCGCTTTGTTCTTCTTTTTCAGCAACAGCTTTAACTGCAAGCGCGAAGTTGCGCATTGGAGCTTGAAGTACGCTAAGCAGCATGGACAGCAAACCATCGCGGGATGGAAGCTCAGCCAGTGCTTTCAATTGGTCCGCGTCGATGACACGTCCTTCTACTACGCCGCCTTTCAATTTCAAAGCGTCGTTTTTCTTGGCGAAATCGTTCAAAATTTTAGCTGGAGCTACTGCATCAGTTGTGCTGAATGCGATAGCTGTTGGACCAGTCAAAACTCCATCCAACTCAGTCAACTCAGCCGCAGCAGTTGCGCGACGTAGCAATGTGTTCTTCAGGACTTGAAACTCAACGCCAGCTTCACGAAGTTGCTTACGCAGTTCAGTCACTTGGGAAACGGTCAATCCACGGTAGTCCGCTACAACAGTCGAAAGACTGTTCTGCAGTTTCGCAGTAACAACGTCAACCGCATCCTGTTTTGCTTGAATTACTTTTGCATTTGCCAATGTATACACCTCCTGAAAATTTATGTGTCGGCGTCCTTTCCAAGGAAAGCATCACCGCTCCTACGCAGGCATTAGAAAAGCCTCCGCAGAATCACGAAGGCTTGATAAAACGAAAGTTATACGAGCGGGGCTCGTTACTTCTTGTTTCTATCACAACACCTCGGTAGGAAATTAAGCACTAAGGCACCTACTGTCTACGGTAAGCATATTCAAGGTTAAGATTGATACCTTAAGTTTCACAACTGTTATAGATTATCAAAATTGACTCAAAGAGTCAACCCTTATTTATCTGAAGACGGTTGTGTTCACACGAGCGCTAGGACCCATTGTGGAAGAAATCGAGATGCCTTTAAGGTATACANNAGTCGATAAGAGCTTTAAGGTTATCGTTCAATTGTGCAGCATCAAAGGACACTTTGCCGATTGGCGCGTGAATTTGACCTGCTTTGTCAAGACGATATTCGATTTTACCGGCTTTGATTTCTTGCACAGCCTTGGAAACATCGAATGTAACTGTGCCAGCTTTAGGGTTAGGCATAAGACCTTTACCACCAAGCAGACGACCCAGTTTACCGACTTCACTCATCATATCAGGTGTAGCTACGCAGACATCAAATTCAAACCAGCCTTGTTGAATTTTGTTGATCATGTCTTGATCACCAACAAAATCCGCGCCAGCAGCTTCTGCCTCTTTCGCTTTTTCACCTTTTGCA
>DOJM01000356.1:10197-15624 GCA_003529225.1 Paenibacillus sp. | reverse complement strand
CAACAACACCACGAACTGCTTGGTCTTGTTTACGCGGGTCTACACCCAAACGAACTGCTGCTTCAACGGTTTCGTCGAACTTTGCAGTCGCTGCCTTTTTCACAAGCTCTACAGCTTCTGAAGGCTCGTAAGTTGCTTCGCTGTTGATCAGCTTAGCAGCTTCTTGGTATTTCTTACCATGTTTAGCCATGAAATGTTCCTCCTTTGTGGTGTTAGCGGAAATTCCTCCCACATACTTGCGGGTCACGAATGACCGATTCTTCGAAAACTACTAGTCTTCGATTGTGATACCCATACTGCGAGCAGTACCTTCAACCATACGCATTGCAGCTTCTACAGTTGCAGCGTTAAGGTCGGGCATTTTTGTTTCAGCAATTTCACGAACCGCTGCGCGGCCGATTTTTGCTACTTTTTTCTTGTTTGGTTCGCCGGATCCTTTTTCTACTTTAGCAGCGATGCGAAGCAGAACAGCAGCCGGAGGAGTTTTAGTGATGAACGTAAAGGAACGGTCTTCAAATACTGTAATTTCAACCGGAATGATCAAGCCAGCCTGGTCGGCAGTACGAGCATTAAATTCCTTACAGAATGCCATGATGTTGACACCTGCTTGACCTAACGCCGGACCTACTGGAGGCGCTGGATTCGCTTTCCCTGCAGGAATCTGCAGTTTCACCATTTTAATAACTTTTTTAGCCATGAGTGACACCTCCTTGCAAAAATAGTGGTCTTCGAACGCCATTGGCGCTCTCCCACAAGAAACCCTTAGCTTATGTTATATTTTCTCCACTTGAGTGAAATCCAACTCTAGCGGGGTTTCCCGTCCAAACATGTTCACATGCACTTTGATCTTGCTCTTGTCAGCCAAAATTTCTTCCACGGATCCCACAAAATTCGCAAACGGACCAACCATAATACGTACAGATTCCTTGATTTCGAAATCAATCTTCGCTTTAGGTTCAACCATGCCCATATGCTTCAGAATTTGTTCTACCTCTTCCGGAAGCAAAGCTGTTGGTTTAGACCCTGAGCCTGTCGAACCAACAAATCCAGTAACGCCCGGAGTATTGCGGACAACATACCAGGAATCATCAGTCTGAACCATTTCCACCAAAACATAACCCGGGTAAACTTTACGCATAACGGTTTTTTTCTTACCGTCTTTGTTTACGATTTCTTCTTCCATAGGAACAAGAACGCGGAATATTTTGTCTTCCATGCCCATGGACTCAACGCGCTTTTCCAAATTGGCTTTGACCTTATTCTCATACCCAGAATAGGTATGAACGACATACCATCTTTTTTCCATATCAAGCCACCTGGGACCTCTCTAAATAATCGCTTCAATCACAGCGGAAATACCGATGTCCAGAACCCAGAAGTAAATAGCGACAACTACTATTGTACCGAGAACGATCAATGTATAGTTGGTCAATTCTTTACGACTTGGCCAGCGAACTTTTTTGAGTTCACTCCAGCTCTCAGTGAAAAAGGAAAACATAGACTTGAAACTACGTTTCATGCCGACTACACCTCCACAGACTATCTGGTTTCGCGATGAGGAGTTTGCGAGTTACAATACTTGCAAAATTTCTTCATCTCCATGCGGTCGGGGTGATTTCGCTTGTTTTTGGTAGTCGCATAGTTTCTTTGTTTGCAACTTGTACAAGCCAAAGTGATAATTACCCGCATGATGTGCACCTCCCGAGACGTCCTTCTAACAATACAATTAGAAGACGTAAATATTGATCCTAAAAAAAGCCGCGAATTTAGGCCTACCTAAAACACTTTAGCATAATGTCAAGGTCTGTGTCAACGAAAGAATTCCGTTCTGCACTGGGTAATTTCGGGTGTTATAGTCATATGGCCGTACCCTGTCCTTGGGTCTATCTCTTCCTCACACTTCGCTGTCTTCCCTATCATTATGGGGCATTCCGACTGTGTATAAACCTACCCTCAACGGCAACAACTAAAATCGACTCAAATAGAAATTCATGGTATTAACTCCTAATTCTATCCGAGCAATTTCATGAGACTAAAAAAAAGAACTCGATGTACGAGCCCTCTTGTGTTCATTATATCATTAATTGTCACGCACTTCTAGATATCTTTCTAATTTCCGCTTTACTCGTTGTAAAGCGTTGTCAATAGATTTCACATGCTGCTTCAGATCTTCAGCAATTTCCTGATAAGATCGTCCGTCTAAATACAACATCAGAACCTTACGCTCTAGGTCACTTAAAATCTCCGCCATCTTATCTTCAAGTCCAATGAATTCTTCTTGATTGATAATTAGCTCTTCTGGATCTAGTACCTGAGTTCCACAAATGACATCCATAAGCGTCCGGTCGGAATCTTCATCATAAATGGGCTTGTCCAAAGAAACATAAGAATTGAGCGGAATATGCTTCTGACGAGTGGCCGTCTTAATAGCGGTTATAATCTGACGTGTTATGCAGAGCTCAGCAAAAGCCTTGAATGAAGAGAGCTTGTCACCTTTAAAGTCACGAATAGCCTTATATAGACCAATCATTCCTTCTTGGACAATATCTTCACGATCTGCCCCGATCAAGAAATAAGAGCGGGCTTTAGCACGTACAAAATTACGGTATTTATTAATTAAGTGTTCCAATGCGCCACTGTCGCCACCACGGAAAGCCTCGACAATATCTTCATCACTTATGAAATCATACTCGGATAGCATTATTTCCTTGAGGTCGACACTCACCAAGAATCCCCCCGGCTGCAACGCAAGACACATCGTTACTTCGCGAAATATAGGATCAGTATATATTATGTTACCTTACACCGTCAACCGGATTTGTCCAAAAACAATCTAGAATAGCATAAAATGGAATAAAAATATCACCTAAATCTTCCCACTTGTCACTGCCTACGCCAATTTTCCAGTTTACTCCGCACATCAGGAGGCAGTTTGTCTCCCAAAGAATGACGTGTAGAACTGATATTTCCCGGTTCGATAGCCTTTTTTACTTGTTTCTGATTCTCTACAATTTCCAGATGCAATTCTCTTGCAGAAATCCGCAGTGCACCTTGGGCAAAAATAATATGCTGCTCCACAAAGTCACTCGTTGCAACATAGATCTGCCGACGTCGGTTGCTAAATTCTCCAACCAATCGCTCGATGCATTCATCTGCGGTTTCTTTTTCCTTGGTGAAAAACACCTGGACTTTGCCCTGAACAAATGACCGTCCCAATCCTGGAACGCGGTATGCATCAAACACAGCAATAACTCGTCGTCCTGAGTAAGCCTGGTAATCTGCCAGCAAATCCATCAAGCGGTCGCGTGCTTCCTGCATACCAATCTGGGACAGTGCCGCAAGTTCCGGCCAGCCACCGATCATATTGTACCCGTCCACAAGCAGCACATCGCGCCAGTCGGCCATAGTTATCCCTGCTGTTGCCGAAGGCGTACCACTTCATACATAATGACTCCTGCGGCGACAGAGGCATTTAATGAATTGATCTTTCCGGCCATCGGCAGCTTAAGTAATACATCACATTTTTCACGAATCAGGCGTCCCNNCATTACCGATTACAACAGCTACCGGTCCTGTGAAAATATTGGATCCAAACAGATTCTGATCTGTATCCACATCCGTACCTACTACCCAGACTCCCTGCTCTTTCAGACGATCAATGGTCTGACCCAGGTTAGTGACCCGCGCAACCGGAACATATTCCACGGCGCCCGCCGATGTTTTGGAGACGGTAGCAGTAATCTGAGCCGAACGACGTTTAGGTACGATTACTCCATGCACTCCAGTACAATCTGCTGTCCGCAGAATGGACCCCAGGTTATGCGGATCTTCGATCTCATCCAGCAAAATCAAAAATGCAGGCTCTCCTTTGGCTTCAGCTGCAGCCAGCAGATCATCTACCTCGACATAGGCAAAAGGTGCCGCTTGAGCAACTACCCCCTGATGTTGAACTCCAGGAGCAAGTTGATCCAGCTTACGCTTGTCCACATGCTGAATGACAATCCCCGCTTTACGTGCTTCAGCGACGATTGGTGCGGTCAGATGCTTCTGAGCCGTTTCTGCAATCCATATTTTATTTAATGTACGACCCGCACGTAGCGCCTCAAGCACGGAATGCTTCCCAGCCAATATTTCCTCTTCTGTCTTCAAATCTTCTTCCATGTTCACTTCTCCTATTCTCTATTTCGCAAAAGCCTTATCACGGCTGTTTCAACATAAACTGTATGCCACTGTTCACAATTTCTTGTATTCTCTCCTGTTGGCCTGTGTAGTATAAGTAACCTATCAGGCATTCAAAAGCAGTAGCATGACGGTATTCAAGCACATCTGCGTTCTTAGGAATACTTCCCGATTTAGCATTTCTCCCCTGACGGGCGACATCTTTTTCCTCTTCTGTGAGACTTGGCTCCAAAAATCCAAGAATTGCACTCTGCGCCTTAGCGGATACAAGGCCTGTAGCAGAGCGATGCAAATGGTTTGGGCGCAAATTCGGAAGAGATACTAAATACTGTCGAACTGACACTTCGTAAATAGCATCTCCTACATAGGCAAGCACAATTGGTGAGAGGAGTCGCGCTGGTTTGGAAGGTTCATAAGAAAACCACCCGTTCTGAAACTTGCGTTCCTCGCTCATTTACGCCGCCACCGCATTCCTTGGGGAGTATCCTCAAGCAATATGCCTAAGCGACCTAATTCATCACGGATCTCATCGGATCGGCTCCAGTTCTTATTCTTACGCGCTTCAACCCGCTCCGCGATCAATCGTTCAACTTCTTCACTCGCAATCTCTTCTTCAAGCTCAGGTGTCAAACGCAGTACAGCATTCATTTCCCCAAAAGCTTGCAATAGCGCAGCAAAATCAGCTGGGGCTGCCTCATTATTCGCAAGGGTATGGTTAGCAAGACTCACCCAATCAAACATAGCGGTGATCGCATCAGGAGTATTAAAGTCATCCTGCATTCTAGCATGAAAATTGGCCACGATTGCAGATAGCTTATCATTAATCTCTAAGCTAACCTCACCCTGAGCACCTTCAGCAGCAAGTTCAAGACGATGTTTAACGTTACTTTCTGCAAGCGAGATACGTTCTACGCTCTTTTCGGCTGAAGTCATTGAATCCACCGAAAAGTTCAACGGATTACGATAATGGGTCGATAGCATGAAATAACGAATAGTTCCAGCTTTAAATTGCCCACGGATATCTTTCACAAGCCAACCGTTACCCAATGATTTCGACATTTTTTCATCACCGATGTTGATAAATCCATTATGCATCCAGTAATTAGAGAGTGGCTTACCCGTCAGAGCTTCTGTCTGAGCGCATTCGCATTCATGATGCGGGAACTGCAAATCTTGTCCACCCCCGTGGATGTCCATCGTATCCCCCAAGAACTCTCTTGCCATGGCCGAGCATTCAATATGCCAGCC
>DOJM01000356.1:9320-10164 GCA_003529225.1 Paenibacillus sp. | reverse complement strand
CTTTACGCGAGTCTACCTCCACGCGAATACCAAACTGTAATTCATCCAGATTCTGACGGGACAGCTTACCATAGTCTTCAAATTTGGAAGTACGGTAGTATACATCGCCACCACTCTCGTAGGCATACCCTTTTTCCTCAAGCTCTTTAATGAATTCAATGATCAGCTCCATGCTTTCTGTTACCCGCGGATTCAATGTTGCCGGTTTTACTCCAAGCCCTTCAAGATCCTCACGATAAGCATTAATGAAAATCTCAGCAACCTCTGCTACTGAAGTGTTCATTTCTTCTGCTTTACGTATCAGTTTATCATCTACATCTGTGAAGTTCGTAACATACCGTACCTCATTACCGAGTTGCTCCAAATAATTCCGGACCATATCAAAAACAATAATAGGTCTAGCATNNACCACATACATACATTTTCACTTTGCCCGACTCTTGGGGCACAAACTGCTCCTTGCTGCGTGTCATTGTGTTGTAAATTTGTAAAGCCATCCTATTCCAACCCTTTCTGTTGTCCCGATTCCATAAGTACCGGATATGCTTAAATTTCGTAATCACCAATGTACTGCTGAGTTTCGACTAGCCGCTGTGCGGTCTTTTGCTTATCTTCTTCACCAAGCTTCTCTCTGATCTCTTCGATTTCTTTCTGAAGAAAGCGAAGTGAATCTACAAGCGGGTCTGGCATCTTGGTATGATCCAAGCGATCGGATACACGTTCACCGTTACGTTTTACTACACGGCCCGGATTTCCTACTACCGTACTGTTATTTGGGACTTCACGCAACACAACCGCATTCGAACCTATATTTGAATTGTCACCGATACGAAACGATCCTAAT
>DOJM01000356.1:9054-9305 GCA_003529225.1 Paenibacillus sp. | reverse complement strand
AACTACATTGTTGCCAACTGTGGGATGGCGCTTACCTTTTTCTTTCCCTGTCCCCCCGAGTGTAACACCTTGATAGATAATAACATCATCACCGATTTCACAGGTTTCTCCAATAACAATCCCCATACCATGGTCGATAAACAGCCTATTTCCGATGACAGCTCCGGGGTGGATTTCAACACCGGTCATAAATCTGCTAAACTGTGAGACCATACGGGCCATTGTATACCAGCGTCGTTTAAAAAAGAAAT